>DATNJO010000655.1:0-4205 GCA_035603895.1 Pyrinomonadaceae bacterium | reverse complement strand
TCGCGCAGCAAGATGTTTTCTGTACGCAGACGCGCTTGTTCGAGTGCGCGGTCGACGAGCAACAGCAGATGATTTGAGTCGACCGGTTTTTGCAGAAAGTCGTGAGCGCCGTCTTTCATTGCCTGGACGGCTTCGTCGATCGAGCCGAACGCGGTCATGACGATGACGGGCACGTCAGCGTCAGCGCTGCGCGCGGAACGCAAGACGTCGAGGCCCGAACCGTTGGGCATGCGCAGATCGGTGAGTACGAGACGATGGCGAGAGTTAGCGATTTCGTTGAGTGCGGCGCGGGCGTCGGCAGCTTCTGCGACCGTATAACCGGCGTTCTCGAGAGTTAATCGTAGTACGCGGCGAAGGCTGTCTTTGTCTTCGACAAGTAGGATATCGGCCATCCGAGGCACAGTATCCCGCAAATTTGACAGGATTCACAAGACTAACAGGATAAACCCCTGCTTTTGTGAATCCTGTAATCATGGCAACGTGACTTAGTATTCGCGGATGTCGCGCACGATGTCGCCGAGAGCGTCCTTGGCTTTTTGCACCCACTCGGAGTCGTATTCCAGATTGGCGTTGCCGCCGCCGTTGGTATGAAACGCGGGTGCGAGAAACGGATGTGCTAAACCGTTTTCACTGGCCGGCCAGGACCGTGCGAACTTCGCCACGAAAATCGAGCCATAGATATTGCCGTTGCCGCCGCCGTTGCGATTGATTGTTCCTCCGCCCAACACCAGAACCACACCATTGAAACTCGGGTTGCCGCTCATGATCAGATCGCCGGTCACGATCAACAATCCCGCGCCGCCATCGAGTGTGGCATCGCCGTTTACAAACGTAAACTGAGGCGAAGCAGTCGTTCCAGCCTGGCCGCTGAAGCTCGTGTAGTAGCGACCCATGCTGCGAGCAACGACCTGCATGTCGTTGAGGAATAAACGGGCCGCATCCGCGTTCTGCAACCACGACGGCAAATCGCTACTACCAACTTGCGCGGTCTTAACATCTGCGACGGTCGAACCCTTTGTGATCGCATCGTTTGCTACCGCCAGATCCGATGCGTTCGTGACACCAAAGGTCGGCAGCGATCCGGCGAGGCCGGCATTGTCGTGACCCGAGTAAAACTTGGCGTTGCTGCTGCCGATATCGAACGTCATAGTTGCCGGTGAACCGTCGTCAGCACCACGCATCATCAACATGGCTTTCGGAGTGAAGTCAAAGTGCGTCTTCTGCACGATCATCTCCATCCGTTTCACCGAACCGTTTGGACCATAACCGGTCGATTGCACCTGGATTCTTGAGGGCCGGTATGCCGAGTTGGCGCTGCGAATGGTTCCGTTTGGATCGTCAGGGTCCATTATCGCAACGCTATAAGCGTAGTTAGCTCCCGCTGGTCTGATGCGCCCGTCGTTGTCGTAATTGAGCCAGGCGGAAAGCCGGGCGTTGGTCGACGAGTCGTTGTTACGATTCGACGTATTGGGACTGACAGCGTTGCGAAACCCCATCTTCGTATTGCCGGCGATCCCGTTTGGTTGCACGTGTCCGCGAATCACGTTCAGCGCTGCTTCCAGTCCGCTCTCGGCGCCGTAGTACGCCTGCAACTCAGCCGTCGCGTCGATCGACGTTATCGCCGACATGCCGCTCGTTAAGAGCACGGTTCCGGCGACGGCCAACAGCAACGTTGCGAGCAGAATACTGATTACGAGTGCCGCACCCTTTTCACCATGTCGATCGGAAACTTTCTTTGGTAGACGCATCATTGTCGTAGACCTCGCCACTAAAAAGTGATCTGACTTGCGTTACGTAAAACCACGTCGGAAACGAGATTGATAGTCGATTCCGGCTGGTAGCCGGGCGACTCTGGCTGTCCCTCGGCGGGAAGAACTACCCCGACCGTGATCCGCACCTTCCACGCGTTAATTACGGCTGAAGGATCCGCTGTGACATTTAACTCCGTTCCCGTACTGTCGAAATACTGTAGTTGGAAATTGTCGAGACGATTTGCCAACACGGTCGTTCCTTCGCGTTGGTCCACTGCGCCGAGAATCGCATCGTAGCGAACCAGGTAGTGACGATTCGCGGCGTCGTCGTTGTACATCGTGTACTTGATATCTTCGTCGCGATCGGTGACTGCGTTTGCGCCGGTCACCGCATTGCCGGAACCGTCGCGAGTGTAGGCGTTCAGGTTGGCGCGAAAGCGAATCGAGCCGGCGCCGGTATCACCTGGAACGATGCCGTTGTCGATCAAACCAAAACCGGAATTGGCGATCTCGCGCGACACGATATTCAGCGCGCGTTGTGCGTCGGCAATCGCGTCAGACCGCGCATCTTCACGTGAGCGCATGCGAAACGATTGCGCCACGAGAGTGGCCGCGATTGTCGCGATGACGATGGTCACAGTCATCGCGATAACCAGTTCGATCAGCGAAAAGCCGCGTTGCGAATTGAGTTTCGTCTTCATCACGTCAACCTTTTAAGGACCACCGGAATAAGGGCCTAAAGAGAACGCCGAGCGCTGCATTCTGACTCGCACGGTACCGAGCGCCCATGGATCGCTGCTGAGCAATGGCGTCACATCGATCTGAATCGTTTTGAGCGAGGTGGTGGTGTTGGTAATCGTCGTTGTTACCTGGTACGTGCGGCTGGCACTCTCGACCGTTGCCGTCGTGGCAGGCCCGGCCGTCAGTGCCGCATCCAGAAACGTCAGGTTGCGATAACGCTCCATCTGCTGTTGCGCCACGGCAATCGCGGCGGCGCGGTCGCGCGAACCGGTGTTGTTCTTGATTGCGTAAGCAAACACCGCGCAGATGCCGAGACCGCCGATCATCATGACCAGCAGCGCGCAGGCTGTTTCCATGAGTGTGAAGCCTTTTTCCTGCCGCGGCTTTGATTGTGATTCAACCGAGTGCTGCATCTCGTTCTCCTCGAGCTGGACCATTAGTTTGTGACCGTCACGGCGACGTTCTGCGAACCGCAAGGCGTGCTGAAGACGAGCGTGAAGTTGCCACGCGTGTTATTCAACGACGAGACATTGAACGCCGTGCCGCTTCCCGTCACGCCGAGGTTGCTTGGTCCACTGGTGAACGTGACTGTTCCGGCCGGATTAACAATAAAGTTGATCGTGCCGCCGCTGTGTTTCGAGAACGAGAGCGGACTGGGACTCGTGTTCACCTGGACCGTACACGGAGTCGGTGTCGGCGTGGGTGTCGGGGTTCCACCGGGCGATGGCGAAATACTTGGGGTGGGTGTTGGCGTCGGCGTCGGTGTCGGTGTTGCCTCGCCTATCGGCGTCGGATCTGCATTTGGTGTTGGCGTTGGCGTCGGATCGGTCCCAATCGGTGTTGGGTCCGGATTTGGTGTCGGCTCTTGTGACGGTGACGGATCAGGCGTTGCGTGCGGATTGTTGTTGCCGTTAACTGTCGAACCGGAGTCGATGCCGGTGAGTCCGCCGACGTTTACGTTTACGTTCGGTACGTCGTCGAGATAGACGTCGCTATCGATAGTTACGTCGCCGGAGCGCGTGACGTCGACTACGCGCTGGTCGTTTGGATCGTCGCCCCATTGCATGGCGATACTGACCTTGATTTCAGTCAGCGGCAGATCGACCAAACGTCCGCGCCAGTCGAACACCAACGCGATGGGATCGGTTGCAAAAACAACACCGTCATCGAGTGTGATGTCTCTCGTTTCGACAGTGCCGTTGCCGTCGAAGTCCATCTTCACGCGGTATGTGGTCCCGTTGAGCACTTCAACGCCCGCCATCTCTGCCGCATTCAACGGATGACGACGCACTGAATCTACGCGCGCTTTTTCTACGTAGCTCGCGAGCAGGCGGGAAGAGTTAGTCAGACGAATGCGCTGCTTCGCTGCCGCGATCCCCATAAAAGCCAATCCCGAAACGACACTGACTACGCCCAGCGTGATTAATAGCTGCATCATCGAGAAGCCGGCTTGCTTTTTTACATTCTTACGCCGATCGATTCGGGCGTTTTTTCGAGTTTGGACGGGCATCACTCCTCCGCGGGAACTGAAGGGTCGGCAGAACTTCCCGCGTCAGCCTTGAGCAACGCCCATGCCGCCGGTATTGGACCATCAAAATGAAGGTTTTTAGAGGGTACTGAGAACGGGTTGAGGCTTGAGTGTTACCGATGGTGACGGCGAGTGGAAGCGCGCTTCCCAACTCCTGGTAATACCCTGAGTCGGAGCGCGGGCGG
>DATNJO010000654.1:0-3094 GCA_035603895.1 Pyrinomonadaceae bacterium | reverse complement strand
CGAAAAAACATAGTCGATCGCTTCAACGTGTTTCGCGATCACCTGGCCCATCGGCGATTCACAATTGGCGCCACCGATCACGACGGTGATGTTTGAATCATGCGCTTTGAGTTTTCGCGCCATTGAGAAGACGGCGGCGTTCTGCATGAACATCGAAGTAAACCCGACGAGCTGCGCCTGATCGAGTGCGTATTTCGAGATCAGGCTGTCCATGAAGTGGCCCAACCCGCGCCGTTTTTCCACTACCCGGCTCTTCAGCGTATTCATTTCCTCGGTGTGATAAGGAAAGTACCGGGAGAGATAAACGCCCGTGTTGTTCACCTGATCGGGGAAAGCAATCTGGCGAAAGAACCAATCGCCGAGTCCGGAGTTTTGCGAGTCGGCGGATTCTGTGATCCGGTCGTAAAGCTCCACGCCGAGATAGTTGGCGAAGTCGTGACTCAGATAGTAAACATCAACTGACACTTCATCCTTGAATCGCTCTTCAACCACAGATTTCAACTGCGTCAGCGCGATCGACGGCATGTGCAGGTTGGCAAACGGCATGTTTATCAAAGCAATCCGATACATAAAAACCTCCGACTTGATTGACTCTTCAGGTGTTTAGAAATTGCGGCGAATCAGGTAAGACAGCTTCACGAAAAACGTGTTCCCGTTACGTCTGAAACCGGGCTCCGGGTGGCCGGTGAAGGGATTGAAGCCGTTGTAATTCAGATCGTTGTTGTAACCGACGTAAAAGGATGTTCCTGGATTCGGGGTCCAGCCAAGGAGAAACTGTCCACGCAAATTTGCTTCGAGCGTGTCGTAATCGATTCGCGCACGCACGAAAGTGAAGCGAGTGAATTGATAGGTGGAGCGGAGCGCGTAGATATTATCGTCGAACGCAACCAGACCGGTGTCGTTGCGAATTAGTCGATCTTTGATGTAATCGAAGTCAACTCGCAGCGCGCTGGTTGGCTGGTAAGTGATGGCTATGTTCGCGCGAAGTTCGCTGCCGGGACCAGGATCGAGTGGCGCGTCCGGATCGATCAGAGCCGCTGGGCTGACCCGTGGGAATTTCGGCCCGGCGCCAAGATCGAAATCAAAAGAATTCCAGAGATAGATGAAAGCGAAATTAACCGCGAACTGTCTTGAGGGAACCGTTTGACCGGCAAAGGTCACGCTTTGACGCGTGGTCGATCGTTCCGGGTGGTCCAGAAATGTTCCGACTGGTCCAAATTCCGTTTCGAAGAGCCGCTCGTAGCCATTGGTGTATCCGAAAACGAGCGCGGTTTGGCGTTGCAGGTTGAGCTGGAATCGCGACGTGTTGTTCCAGGCTTGCGAGCGTCCCTGCCAATCGAAGTTTGTTCCGGTGCTATTGGAATATTGCCACGACACCAGTTTCGCATCCGGTTTGGGTTCCGAGTTGTAACTGATAACGAAGTCCTCACGATTCGTATTGCGTCGCTGAGTGAAGCCGAGATCCGCGCGGTAGTCTTCCGTGCGTCCGCTGCCCGTGAAGTTAAAACTAAGATGTCGTCCGCCGCGATCGTATTTCGCGTAATAGCCAAACCCATTTCCCGTGCGATAGGTGCTTCTTCCCTGTTCTGGATCGAAAAAGAAGCGTCTTGAGGTTGTGCCCAGCAACTGAAAGAAAACGGTTGTTTTCGGGTTAATCCTGAATTGGCCGTCAAGACCACCGAGATGGTTGTGCTTCTCGATGAAGTTATAAGTGGTGGCAATCAAACCGATGCTCGACTCTGCGCCCACGTCTCGTTTGAGACGCAGGATTCCGATGTGCGCATTCTTGTCGAGAAACCGAAAATTACTCGGCTCAAGTCGTTCATCGCCTCTGAAGTCGCCGGGAGCGTTATCACTGGCTACGAGAAAACCGAACGTAGTGCTTCCGACTTTGCCGGTTATCTTCGCGGCGTAATCCGGATCGATGATCGTTCGGGTGTGAACTGCTTGTAATGGCGTTTGGAAGATGTCGATGCCTTCGAGAAAGAAAGGCCGCTTTTCTTCGAAGAAGATCGGGAATCGTTGATTTGCGGTGACGACAGTTTCGTCTGCTTCAACCTGCGCGAAGTCAGGGTTCAAAGTGAAGTCGAGCGTTACCTGTGGCGTGATTCCGTATTTCACGTTGAGGCCGGGATCGAACTTTATGGGTTCGTTAACGAAACGTCCCGGATCGATCAGGAATGGATTAACGAGAAGCGCATCCAGCGGTATGGTTGGGATGCGCGTTCCGGTCTCTGACAGCGTTAAGCTGGGAATGATCTCGAGCGTGCGCTCGGTCGAAATGCCTTCGAGTCCGGTGAGGTGTCCCGATTGATTGAGAAAGCCGGTCCGATCGCGCGACAGAGGCATCCACGAATCGGTTTCGTCGTTGAATCGTTTGATGACGCGCTGGAACTGTACGCCCCACAGAACGCCCTTGCCTGCTTCATACCGCAGCGACTTGAAAGGAATGCTGACTTCAACAACATAGCCGGTTTCAGTTAGTTGGCCCTTCGACTCCATCAGGATATCGATGCTGAAATCTTCATCTTTTCCTTCGGTGTAAATTCCGTCAGCCTGAACGCCGAACGGGTTGAAAAACAGCTCGTATGCTCGGCGTTGATCGTTGAAGGTATCCAGCAGCACGCCGATGTAATCGTCGTTGAAAATGTCGTCGCGTTTTGCCAACGTCGCGCGCACTTTGCCGGGTTCGTCGAACGCATGAAACGCAATGTAAAGCGTGCGGGAATCGTAACCAACGAAAACTTCGGTGGGTTTTGACGGTGGAATGTTGTCGCCCGGCTGCGTTTGATAGAAGTCCTTGAACACTGCAGCTGATTTCCAGATCGCTTCGTCGAGCTTGCCGTCAATGATCGGCGCCGACTCGAAACGCGGAATCAATATCGGACTCATCTTCTCCGGCGGCAGAACAATGGACGCACGCGTTCCGATTGCGGGTGTCAGCTTCGCCGAGACGTCGGCAGGCGGCGTTTGTGCCTGCGTGATCGTGGTCACGACAAAGAGGGCTCCTAGAGACAGAACATTTCTCGCGCAAAGGCGCAAAGGCGCAAAGAAACCCCTTAAAAACGCGGTAGCGCTTGGCGCCTTTGCGCCT
>DATNJO010000653.1:0-19728 GCA_035603895.1 Pyrinomonadaceae bacterium | reverse complement strand
GGCTCGATCAGGTGACGAAAGAGCAGCGCGATTTTGCGAAGCGCTTGAACTTCGGCGTGGTTTACGGCATTGGCGCGCAGCGGTTTGCGTTGATGACCGGTTTGTCAGTGTCTGAAGCGGAGAACGTTTTGCGTAAGTACTTTGGCACGTATCGCGAACTGGATACCTACTTGCGCGATGCTGCCAATCGCGCCGTTAGCGATCGGCAGGCGCGGACCGGTTCAGGGCGTTTGGTGCGTTTTCGTTATGACGAAAACGATCGGCAGCAGGTGTCGATGACGCAGCGCAACGGCAAGAACACGCCGATTCAGGGAACGAGCGCCGACATTCTGAAACGCGCGTTGCGGTTGCTGAAAGACGAACTCCGCGACACAAACGCGCAGATCGTCAACATCATTCACGACGAGATCGTCGTCGAAGCCGACGCTGACGAAGCACAGGAAGTCGCCGCAAAGGTTGAACGGATCATGTGCGCCGCTGGCCAGGAGTATTTAAGAACAGTCCCCGTTAAAGTCGAAACCGAGATCGCTGACGAGTGGGTGAAGTAAAGGCCACAAAGAAGCACAAGAAGCACAATGAACTTCAACTTCAAGAATCAGTCTTTTTGTGCCTTTTTGTGGCTCCAAAGGAAGTAGATCGGAATGCCAGTGAGGACGAGCAGGTAACCGATGCCTGAAGTTGAAGGGGCCAGAATCGCCAAGTCGACAACGAACAGACCCGCAATCAACAAATAAATGAGCGGCACCAAAGGGTAACCAAGTGTTTTGTACGGCCGCTCGATCTCCGGCGCCTTGCGCCGCATCACGATCACCGCGCCCACCATCAACATATACAAAACCAAATCCGCCGAAACGATGTATTCCAGTAGCTGCGTGTAAACGTTCCCAAACGTAAACGCCCCAGTCTGTGGATTTACCGTAACGGTGCGCGGCAGCACGAGCAGCGACGCCCACACGCCCTGCGCCAGTAACGCAAACGCCGGCACGTGGTGCGCGTTGAGGCTATCGACTTTCTTGAAGAACAAACCATCGCGCGCCATCGCGTAGTAAACACGCGCACCCGCGAGGATCAATCCGTTGTTACAACCAAACGTCGAGATCATGATCGCGAGCGCCATGACGATCGTGCCGCTTGGTCCAAGCACGGCTTGCATCACCGCGGTCGCCACGCGATTCTGCGGTGCGTTTTGGATTCCCGCGAGCGGAAGCGTGCCGACGTACGCGAGGTTCGCAAGCAGGTAGAGCGTGACGACGATCCCGCACCCGAGCAGCAACGCGCGCGGCAGATTCCTGCCCGGATCGCGCACTTCACCTGCCGTGAACGTCACGTTGTTCCAGGCTGACTGGGCAAATAATGGTCCAACCATCGCGCGGCCTAACAACATGACGAGCGCCAGCACGAGCAGTCCGTCCGTCGATGGTTCAAACCAGACCTGCGCCGCCGTCGGTTTCCAACCGTTTTCCCACGGGCGCCACCACGACGAAGTGTAAGCAGCGCTGCCGTAGTTCCAGCCAATCAGCAGACCGATCACGATCAGTCCGAGCAACGCGACGGTTTTAGTGAACGTGAAAGTGTTTTGAATCGTCTTTCCGGTTTGCAGTCCGCGGGTGTTGATGAATGTGAGGAACAGGATCATCACGACGGCGAGCAGTTGCTGAGTAGACAAGCTGACCGCGTAGCCATTGAAAGTCAGTCCGCCGATAGCAAACGGTTTGATGACGACGAATGGCGCAACGAGGTAGTGTTCGCCCGAGATCCAATCGGTGAGCGCGCCGGTAAAATTCGCAAAAGCTACGGCCACAGCGGCGATCGTTCCGGTTTGAATAATCAGAAACAGGCCCCAACCGAAGAGAAACCCGATCGACGGTCCATACGCTTCGCGCAGAAAGACGTATTGCCCGCCCGCGCGCGGCCACATCGCGGCAAGCTCCGCACAACAAAGAGCGCCAGTGATCGTGAGCACACCGGCGAGCGCCCACGCGGCCAACAGCCAACCCGGCGAACCCACCAGGCGCGACGATTCCGCCGACGTGATGAAAATCCCGGAACCGATCATCGACCCGACGACGATCATCGTGGCGTCGAGCATGCTCAGGCCGCGGACGAGCCGGGCGGCGGAACCGGACTTTTCTTCGCTCATGGTCCGTGTCGATATAGTGGCGCGCGCCGCGTCTGTCAAGGAAATTCATTGCGGCCTCTGTGTCTCTGTGTCTCCGTGGTTGTTTCTCCGGCGTATTCATAACCACGAGACACAGAGACACAGAGGCTCAATTTATACTGGCTTGACACCATTCAGTGCGCTCACTAGTCTTTCGGCACCACTTATGAACAACGAACTGATCGGTCGTATCACAAACAAACAGGTCCAGGTTGGGGTTATCGGTCTTGGTTACGTCGGGCTGCCTTTGGTCGTGGAGTTTGCGGGGAAGGGATTCACCGCCACCGGCTTCGAAGTCGACGAAAGCAAAGCGGAGCAGCTCAATGCGGGCAAGTCGTACATCGGCGACGTGCCTTCCGAGCGCGTGCAGGAACTGGTCGCGGCCAAACGGCTTCGGGCGACGACAAATTTCGATCACCTCGCGGAGTGCGACGCCATCATCATCTGCGTGCCGACGCCGCTCAGAAAGACGAAAGAACCCGACGTTTCTTACATCCTTGCCGCCGCCGAAGAGATTCAAAAGCGGCTGCGCCGCGGGCATCTGATCATTCTCGAGTCGACGACCTATCCGGGAACGACCGACGAAGTGTTGCTGCCGATGTTTGAAGAAACCGGTTTGCAGTTGGACCATGATTTTCTGCTCGCGTTCTCGCCTGAGCGCGTCGATCCGGGCAATCCGCAGTTTTTGACGCACAATATTCCGAAGGTCGTGGGCGGGGTGACAGAGGACTCGACGACCGTCGCGGCGCATCTGTATTCGCAGATCGTGAAGGATGTTTATGCCGTGAGCTCGGCACGTGTGGCGGAAGCGGCGAAGCTTTTGGAAAACACGTTTCGCGCGGTGAACATCGGCATGGCCAACGAAATGGCGCGGCTTTGCTACGCGCTGAACATCGACACGTGGGAAGTGATTCGCGCGGCGGCGACGAAGCCGTTTGGGTTTATGGCGTTCTATCCGGGGCCGGGAATTGGTGGACATTGCATCCCGCTCGACCCGCATTATCTTTCGTGGAAAGCGCGGCAACACGGCTTCGACTCGCGATTTATTAGTCTTGCTGAGGAAGTTAATTCGCGAATGCCGGAGCACGTGGTGCAGTTGGTTGCGGATGGATTGAACGACGAGCGCAAGGCGACGAACGGGTCGAGTGTTTTGTTGCTGGGCGTGGCTTATAAAAAAGACGTTAACGACGTGCGGGAGAGTCCCGCGTTGTCGATCATCGATCGTTTGCGGGCGAAGGGTGCGAACGTGAGTTATCACGATCCGTTTGTGGCGGAAGTGAGTTTTGATGATGCGCACACGGAGGCGAACGGCGAGCCGTTGAATTCGGTCGAGCTGAGTGACGACGTATTGAAAACCGCAGATTGCGTGATCATCGTGACGGATCACAGCGACATTGACTACCAGCGCGTCTGCCGCCTCGCGCCGCTGATCGTCGACACGCGCAACGCGTTGAACGGTGAGATCCGCCGGGACAGTAAGGCCCGCATTATCAGGTTGTAACTAAAGCCATCCACAGATTACGCAGAACTCTGTGTAATCTGTGGATGGTTTTCGATAGCATTCACATGCTCAAGGTCATCAACGTCGTCGGCGCGCGGCCGAATTTCATGAAGGTGGCGCCGATTGTCGCCGCGATGAAACAGCGCCCAGAGAGGTTTCATCCGCTCGTGGTCCATACTGGACAACACTACGACGCGGCGATGTCTGATTCGTTTTTCCAGGACCTCAAGCTACCTCAACCCGACGTGCACTTGGGCGTTGGCTCCGGTTCACATGCGGCGCAAACAGCCGCGGTGATGGAGCGTTTCGAGCCCGTCGTATTACAGGAAAAACCAGACTGGGTGCTTGTTGTCGGCGACGTCAATTCGACGCTCGCGTGCGCGCTTGTGTGCGTGAAACTCGGGATCAAGGTAGCGCACGTCGAAGCCGGTTTGCGCAGCCGGGATCGCACGATGCCAGAAGAAATAAATCGTCTGCTGACGGACCAGATCGCGGATTTACTATTGACGCCATCCCCAGATGCGAGTACCAATCTTCTTGCCGAAGGTATTCCCGCGGAACGAATACGCTTCGTCGGCAACGTGATGATCGATTCGCTGTTACAAAATCTGGAACGTGCGCGGCAGTCGCGAGCAAGAGCAGAACTCGGCGTTGCGGATACGGATTATGCGGTGTTGACGTTGCACCGTCCGTCGAACGTCGACGAGCGCGAAACGTTTGCGCGCATACTCTCGGCGCTCGAATCGATTGCGGAAAAACTACCCGTAATTTTTCCGGTGCATCCGCGAACGCGAAAAACGATCGCCGAACTCGGTTTAAGCGATCGCGTCGCAGCGATCGAGAACCTGCGCCTGATCGATCCGCTTGGTTATCTAGATTTTCTGAGTCTCTACAGCAGCGCGCGTCTGGTGTTGACCGACTCCGGCGGCATTCAGGAAGAGACAACCGCGTTGGGCATTCCATGTTTGACCTTGCGCGAAAACACCGAACGTCCGATTACAGTAGAACTCGGCAGCAACGTTGTTGTCGGCACGGACACAGCCCGAATCGTCGCTGCCGCGAACGCAGCCTTGAACGGTTCGGCCAAGCGAACTGCCAGCCAACCGCCGCTTTGGGACGGACACACTTCCGAACGCATACTCGATGCGCTCGAGGAAGTTTCACTTCACTAGAACTCACCGATGGCCCTCGCTAGAAAACTAAAACGCGCGCTTCGTGGCGAAGTGAAACTGACGACCGCCACGCAGGAGGCAGTGCGTCGTACCTTGATGACCGCATTGACCCGGCGCGAGCGAAAAAATCTCGACAAAGAAAAGCGGTTGTTGCTGAAGTCGCCCTTCTCGCGTATGAGTCCGGCGGAATTGTTGGCGCACTTTCAAAACAAAAAACAAATCCGGTTTTCTTTTGATTCTGCTTTTGACTCCGTTTTTGATTCAACTCCCTCTGGCGATACGCTTAGCGGAATCGAGTGGCGACGCGACCCCCTATCGAACTACCTCTGGCCACTCGACTATCACCGCGACCTGCAACTCCAGCGTTCCGACGGCTCGGACGTGCGCGTCGTCTGGGAACTGAACCGGTTGGGCCATCTACTCAGAATCCAGGACGCGGATGAATTCCTGAATCAACTACGAAGCTGGCACGACCAAAACCCTTATGGCCGTGGTCCAAATTGGAGTTGTGCGATGGAGGTGGCACTGCGCGCGATAAATATTCTCGCCGCCTTCGAACGGTTTCGAAAGTCACCGCAGTTGAACCCAGAGAGTTTGATCTTTTTGCTGACGCTGCTACAGCTACACGGCCGGTTCATCGGAACCAACCTGGAATTTTCATACATCGCGACCAGCAATCATTACCTCTCAGACGTCACTGGACTGTTGTGGTTGGAAGTGATGTTGCCGGAACTGGAGGAAGCCGGCGACTGGCACGATCTTGCATTGCCGGCAATGCTGCGCGAGATGGATAAGCAGATTCTGGCGGACGGCGCGGATTATGAATCGTCGACCGGATACCATCGCTTTGTGCTGGAGCTGTTTCTCTACTCGTTCATGTTGTGCCACGAGCGCGGAAGACAGATCGACCCGAAGTACAGGCACAAGCTGCACCAGATGCTTGAGTACGTGAAAGCTTACATTCGACCCGACGGACTCGCGCCGCTAATCGGCGACACAGACGGCGGTCAGGTGCTGCCGTTTCACGAACACAGCGCTGACGATCATGCTTACCTTTTGGACCATGGCGCCGAGATCCTCAACGCTCCCGAGTTCAAGTTTCCACAAGAGAAGTCGAAAGCCTTTCCCGACGCCGGCATTTACATCATGCGTAGCAGTGATTGTTATCTCTGCTTCAACGCGAGCGGTGCGGGCATTCACGGCCGCGGTTCGCACGGCCACAACGACGCGCTCAGTATCGAAGTCTCCGCCGGCGGACGCGCATTCATAGTTGACCCGGGCACCTACGTCTACACTGGAAATCTCGAAATGCGTCACGCGTTTCGTTCCACTGCCTATCATTCGACCGTCAAGATCGATAACGAAGAGCAGAACACGACCGACGTAAACATGCCGTTCGTCATCGGCAACGAAGCGCAACCGCGCGTGCTGGAATGGGAGTCGTATGAGAATTATGACAAGGTTGTCGCGGAACATTATGGCTATCGTCGATTGGAGTCGCCAGTGACGCACCGGCGGACCGTGACGTTTGACAAGCGCGAGTGTTCGTGGCTGATCGACGATGAATTTTTTGGTGATGGAGAGCACGAGTTTGAGATGTGGCTTCACTTCGCCGACGGTTTGCAGCTTGAGGTCAGAGGAGCGGAGATCGAAGCCCGGGATAAAAAGCAGGATTTTGGTTTGGTGGTACGCTCGTTATCTCTCGCTGAGCAACCTTCCCTGGTAAACCAACATGTTTCGCGCAACTACGGCGAACTGATCGATTCGGTGTCGGCGTGCTGGCGTATCAACGGTAAGCCCGGCAAACTAAGCTGGGAACTTTTTCTGAATAAGTAATGTGTGGGATTTGCGGAGTTTGGGAGTACGGCGCGAGCGAGGGACGAATAGATCCTTCGCTCATCGCGCGAATGCGCGATGAGATGACGCATCGTGGCCCGGACGACGCGGGCGAGTTGATCTTTGACGACCGTCGCGGCGGCTTTGGCTTTCGACGCCTTTCTATTATCGATCTTTCCGCCGCCGGCCATCAGCCGATGCACGGCTGCGACGAAGACACCTGGCTCGTCTTCAACGGCGAGATCTATAACCACGCGACGCTTCGTGAAAAACTCGAAGCACGCGGTCACAAATACGCCTCACGCACCGATTCCGAAACCATCATCCATCTTTACGAAGAACGCGGCCTCGACTTCATTCACGAGATCGAAGGCGACTACGCGATCGCGCTGTGGGATGCCGCAAAACAACAACTCGTACTCGTCCGCGATCGCATCGGCGTCAAACCACTCTACTTCTACCACAAAGACGGCCGCTTCATTTTCGCGTCAGAGATCAAGGCGATACTGCAACATCCCGCCGTCACCCCCGACATTGACGAACAATCGCTTTATCACTATTTAACCTTTCTCACGACGCCCGCGCCCACAACGCTCTTTCGCGACATTCAAAAACTCCCCGCAGGCCACGTGCTGACACTCAAACGCGACGGCTCCCTCAACATCCGGCAATACTGGGACGCACTGCCTCCGGCACAACCGGAAATTCGCGACGAGAGCGAACATCGCGCGGAGATCCTGCGTCTGCTGCGCGACTCGATTCGCAAACGCATGATGTCTGACGTGCCGTTTGGCGTGTTTCTGTCGGGCGGCGTCGACTCTTCCGCAAACGTCGCATTGATGTCGGAACTGATGTCGCGCCCGGTGGAAACGTTCACGGTCGGTTTCAGCGATGCGGAGTATCTGAACGAGCTTCAATCCGCGCGCCGCATCTCCGATCAGTTCGGCACGAACCATCACGAAGTGATCATCTCGGAAAAAGAGATGCAGGAGTTTCTGCCGCGACTCGTTTTTCACCAGGACGAACCGATTGCCGATCCGGTTTGCGTGCCGCTGTATTACGTTTCGAAATTGGCGCGCGATTCGGGAACGATCGTGGTCCAGGTCGGCGAGGGATCTGACGAGATTTTTAGCGGTTACGATAACTACGTGCGCCACTTGCGGATTTATGAGAATTTCTGGCGTCATGCTGAGGGGCTACCACGTGTTTTCAAAAGAGCGTTGTCGAATCTTTCGCGTCCGGCGTTGGAAGCTACCGGCAGAAAACGCGCCGCAATTGAACTGATCCGGCGTCTCGGTGCGGACGAGCCACTGTTTTGGGGCGGCGCGGTTGTTTACGACGAGACGTTCAAGCCGCGCGTGTTGTCGCAGTCGCTGCGTGCACGAATGAATGGACTATCGTCGTTGCGTGTGGTTGAGCCGTACTTGAAACAGATCGAGCAGGAGCGGCCCGATTCCGATTTCCTCGCGCGCATGACGTATCTCGAATTGAAACTACGCTTGCCGGAGCTCTTGCTCATGCGCGTCGACAAGATCACGATGGCGACGAGTGTCGAAGCGCGCGTGCCGTTTTTGGATCATCATCTGGTCGAATACGCGCTCGGGTTGCCGCGTTCGTTGAAAGTCGAAGGGACGACCGGCAAGCACATTCTGAAGCGCGCGTTGGAAAAGATTCTGCCGCACGATTTGCTTTACGAACCGAAGCGGGGCTTTGGTGCGCCTGTGCGCGAGTGGTTTAGACAGGGATTAGGCGGATGGTTTGATGAGCATCTCCTTAATTCCCCGATGCGAAAACGAGATTTGTTGGACTACGAGTTCGTTGCGAAGATGCTCGACGAACATCGACAACAAAAGAAAGACTGGGGGTTTCATCTTTGGGCTTTGCTTAACCTGAGCCTCTGGTATGAACAGTGGATTGACTAACCCTTCGAGAAGGTTTTCTCGCGACGTCGCGTGGACGCTGGGCACACGTGTCCTGATGATCGTCAACAGCGTCGCGGCGGGTATCATCGTCGCGCATTGGTTGGGCGCGAAAGGTGTCGGCGAACTCGCGGTCATCAACGTTGCCGTGACGACGATCGTGCAGCTCGGAAGTTTCGGCCTGCCTTCTTCAAACACCTACTTCATCGCGAAGGATCGCGCTCATTTCCGCGCCGCAACAGTTAATTCATTTCTCTTCGCTGCTGTGATTGGGTCGCTTCTCGCCGAGGCTTTGAGTGTTGCCGCATCGTTTCGGCCGGACTGGTTCGGCTTCGTTCCACCTGACTTGATCCGTATCGCGTCGCTGCAAATCCCTTTCCTGTTACTCACGCTAATCGGCCTCAACATTCTTCTGGCGCTGGGAAAGCTGCGAGAGTTCAATCTGCTCGATCTTTTGAGTCAGTCGGTTGTGTTAATCAACGCGCTGTTGATTCTGATCGTCTTTGGCCGGGGGCTCGATGCGTTGGTGAGGTTGAACACGGTAACGAGCGTTTTGGTTAGTATCGTGGTTGTCGTACTGCTTGTTGCCGGGGGAAAGAAACTCGTCGATTCCAAATGGCGCGCTGATGCTGCTTTGCTGCGGCGCATGATTACTTACGGGCTCAAGTTTCATATCTCGGTGCTCGCGGGCGCAATCATTTTCCGTGCGGATTTGCTGGTCGTGAATCACTTTCGTGGAGCCGCGGAAGCCGGCGTTTACAGTGTGGCGACGCAGTTTGGTTTGTTGTTGATGTTGTTGCCGAGCGTGATCGCAACGCTGCTGTTTCCGCGCGTAACTGCCGAGCAGGACGCGCATGGCGAGACGACCTGGCTTGTCACGAAGCACACGGCGCTGATCATGCTTGTTTGTTGCCTCGCTGCCGTGCCGGTCAGTTTCCTGTTGCCGCTGGTTTACGGAGCGGCGTTTTCGAATGCGACCATGCTGCTGCTGATCCTGTTGCCGGGTGTGTATCTCATTGGACTCGAATCCGTCCTGGTCCAACATTTCAGCGCCCTCGGCTTGCCACGTGCGATCCCGGTTTATTGGCTGGTGACTTTGGTCGTGAACCTCGTGCTTGTGCTTGCGCTTGTGCCGCAGTTTGGCGCATACGGCGCCGCCATTGCCTCGACCGTAAGTTACGCTCTGATTTTTGCGCTGGTGACCTTCTATTTCCTTGCCACGACACGCCGGTCAGTGATGGCGACGGCGCGCGGGAGTTTGCGTGGATGAAAGTCGTGCTGCTCGCGCTCAGCGGCGACTCCGCTCGTTGTCACGCCAAAGTCGCTGAGCTTTATCCGCAAGCCTCAATCGAAACGATCTCGCGCGGTGAATTTGAAACCGGCAGTTTGAATCAACGTCTTTCGTTGTTGCGCACGCGCCGCGCGGACGTTTTTGCGATCGCGACTGAGCGTCTCGCGTGGCAACGCGGACAGAATTTGTTCATGCTCTTCGGAGCACTCGCCGGCGCGCGCGAAGTGATCGTGATTGACAGTCATAACGGATGGGTTCGTAGAACTCGCAACGATCTGATCGCGGGCGCGCCGTTTAGACTGGGTGGCGAGATATTCAACGGCGCGATCGATTCGGTGCAATCGCGCCGCGAATTGCAGCGGTTGGAGCGAGCGGTCAGAACGTTTGATATTCGTCTTCACGTGCGCGCACGCGATTCAGGTGCGCCGCGAGTTGTCTACCTGCGTTCGACGCCTGGTCCAGGGACGCAAGCGGGTGGCGCCGCCAGTCACATCAAAGGCGTAGTTGACGGGCTGCGCGGGCTGGGAGTCGAACTCGCGATCATCAGTAACGATCTGATCGCGGGTTTCGACGCGTCTGACGAGCGGTTCACGGTGATCCCGCCGGAAACGGTTGGCGGCACGCGCGCGCTTTTTGATATGCACAACAATCTTGTGTTCACGCGCGCGGCCGTGCCGTTGATCAAGCACGCAAATCCGGACTTTATTTATCAACGCTACGCGCGGTTTAGTTGGGCTGGTGTGGCGGCTTCGGTACGCACAGGGCGGCCGCTATTTTTGGAGTACAACGGATCGGAAGTTTGGGTCGGAAAACATTGGGACCGCGTGGGGAGTTTGAGGTTGTTGGAGCGTTATGAACGATTGAACCTTCGCGCGGCGGCGCGTATTTTTGTCGTGTCGGAAGTGGAGCGCAGAAATCTTGAGGCGCGCGGAGTGCCGCGTGAAAAGATCGTTCTTAATCCGAATGCGGTTGACGTGGAGTTGTTTCGGCCGGGGATAAATGGTTCGCAGGTGCGCGCCGCCCTTGGATTTACTGACAGGGATTTGGTCGCCGGGTTTGTAGGGACGTTTGGGCCGTGGCACGGTGTTGTGCAGCTTGCCGAGGCGATAAAGTTGATTCCTGAGAACGTGCGGCTGCGGTTTGTGTTTGTCGGGAGTGGAAGTTTGCGAGAGCAGGTCGAGGGGATTTTAAGAAATGAGATTGAAGCGGGCCGCGTGATTTTTACAGGAGCGGTCGAACACGAACGCGTACCGGCGCTGTTGGATGCGTGCGATATCCTGGTGGCGCCTCATGTGCCGCTCGCTGACGGCAGCGATTTCTTTGGTTCACCGACGAAAATCTTCGAGTATATGGCGGTGGGCAAGGCGATCATTGCGAGTCGTCTCGGGCAGATCGGCGAAGTGCTGAGTGACGAGGAGACGGCGTTGCTGGTGGAACCGGGGAACGTTCGCGAGTTGGCGGCGGCGCTCGTGCGAGTAGCAGAAACACCTGAACTGCGCGCGCGTCTTGGTCCGAATGCGCGCGAGGCTGCGGTGAGGGAGCATACTTGGAGTCACAATGCTCGTAGGGTGCTCGAAGCGTATGAGTCGTGGATTGGTTAGTAGTATTTCTCCCGCAAAGGCGCAAAGGCGCAAAGCGCTACCGCGTTTCGAAGGGTTTTCTTTGCGCCTTGGCGTCTTTGCGGGAGACTTCCGCCAGGATTGTTTAGACTGATAATGACCACGCTGGCTGAGGAAAAGATTCGTGCGCGGGAGCAGTGGGGGCAGGATCCGTGTGGGGCGGAGTATGAGCGCGAGCACGAGCTCGGGACGCGCGAGTTTTTCGAGGGCGTAGAGCGGTACCGGTATGAACAGTACGCACCGTGGATGCGGCGCGTGATGGGGTTTGATGAGTTTCGCGGCGCGAAGTTGCTGGAGATCGGGTGTGGAATGGGCACCGACCTGTTGCAATTCGCTCGCGGTGGTGCGTACTGCACCGGAATCGATCTTACGCCTCGCCACGTCGAAATCACACAGCACCGTTTCAAACTTTACGGCGCGCCCGGAAACTTCATGCTTGCCGACGGCGAGCAACTGCCGTTTGCTTCGGAGAGTTTCGATGTGGTCTATTCAAACGGCGTCCTGCACCACACGCCCGACACCGCCGGCGCGATTCGCGAGGTGCATCGCGTGTTGACGGCGGGTGGCACGGCGAAAGTGATGCTGTACCATCGTCACTCGCTTAACTACTGGTTTGAGATTATTCTGCGGCGTGGACTCTTGGGCGGCGAGTTTCTGCGGGGTCGTTCGGCGGAAGAGATCATGAGCCGCGTGATCGAATTCAGCGATCACGACGCGCGGCCGCTGGTGAAGGTCTACAGTCGTAAAGAAGCACGCGCGCTGTTTAGCCAGTTCAGCGATGTGCAAGTGGAAGTCGAGCAACTTACACGTGAAGAGTTGAGGTTTTTGTCGCCGTTAGTTTCGGAACCGGCATTGCAAAAACTCGGCCAGCGTTTTGGCTGGAACGTCATCATTACTGCGAAAAAGTAAGCCACAGATTACACGGATGCTGCTGTCGGTAGTCATTCCCTGTTACAACGAAGAAGCCGTGCTGCGCGCGACGCACGAGCGGCTCACGAGTGTGCTCGGTGGAATGAACGAAGACTACGAACTGATCTTCGTCGACGACGGCAGCCGCGACGACACGCCACAGATTCTCACCGAACTCCAGTTCTTCGATCCGCACCTGCGCGTGTTGCTCTTGTCGCGCAACTTCGGTCATCAGATCGCCGTAACCGCCGGTCTCGAAGAAGCGGCCGGCGACGCAATCGTGATCATCGACGCAGATTTACAAGACCCGCCGGAGTTGATCCCGAAGATGGTCGAACTGTGGCGTGAAGGCAACGAAGTGGTCTACGGCGTTCGTTCTGAACGCGAAGGCGAACGCAGATTCAAACTCTGGACCGCCAAAGTGTTCTATCGCCTGATCAACCGTCTCTCGGAAACGAAGATGCCGCTGGACGCGGGCGACTTCCGGCTGATCGATCGCAAAGTGCTCGACGTCCTGAAAGCGATGCCCGAGCGCGCGCGGTTCCTGCGCGGCATGGTGAGTTGGGCCGGGTTCCGCCAAATCCCGCTGGAGTATGCTCGCGCAGCGCGTCAGGCCGGCGAGAGCAAGTACCCGTTTCGAAAAATGGTTCATTTTGCGACCGACGGCATCATCTCGTTTTCACTTGTGCCGTTGAAGCTTGCGATCTGGACCGGTTTTCTTGCGATCTGGATAGCCGTGGCGGGCATTATCGTGGCAATTGTCGACCGCGTGATGGACAGGAATCTCATTCGAGGTTGGGCCTCGCTTTTTGTCGCGGTGCTCTTCATGGGCGGCGTGCAACTCATTTCGCTCGGCATCCTGGGCGAGTATCTCGGCCGGATTTACACCGAAGTGAAGCGGCGCCCGCTTTACGTGGTTCAGGAACGGCTCGGTTTTCCCGCGAGCAACGCCAAAGAGAAGGCCAGCTACGAGATAAACGCCACGAGGTAAATGCTTAACCGCAACCGATTGCTTCTGCTGCTTGGCGCTTTGCTCCTCACCTTCTGCGTACATGGCCTCACGCTTCAGTTCATGCGCGCGCATCTTTACGACCCGGCGTGGTTTCAGACCGGCTCTTACGCGAAATTCGATCGGCAGGCGCGCGACATCCTCGACGGCAAGCAAAGACTTTTCTGGATCGACGATCCAACACGAACCGATCTCTCGCAGTATCCACCCGCGTTTCCGGCGGCGGTAGCACTCATTTACAAAATCAGCGGCCAGCGCTCGGCAATCGTTGTTCAGAACGTGCAGTGGATAGTAGATCTGATCGTTTCGTTTGTGCTGATCACTGGAATCGCGTGGACAGCGTTTGGCTGGCGCGCTGCGATTGCAGCTAGTTGTCTGTATGCGTTGTCGCCGTTGTTTGCGATGTACGGCGCATATCCGTCCGCGGACGCGCCGGCGATGTGGTTTGTACTTGGCGGTTGCTGGTTATTGGTGCTCGCTGCGCAACGTGGCAATGCGTGGTTTGCGCTCTGTGCGGGTGTGTTGCTCGGCATCGCGTGTTGGTTTCGCGTGAACCCGTTGTATTTGTGCGTGGGTTGGGCTGTTGTGCTGCTTCTTTTTACGCGCGCAACGTGGCGGCTTGGTTCGTTGATGAGCGCAGCCGTAATGCTCGGAACAGTGCTCGTGATAGCGCCGATGGTGGTGCGTAACTACCTCGTCTTTCCCGACTTCACACCCACAGGTGGCACGATCGGCACGAACCTTTGGGAAGGACTCGGCGAGACAGAACTCGGACGCCGGCACGGATTTCTCTTCGGCGACGACAAGTTGCTCGAGCACGAGCGCAAGAAGCTCGGATTTCCACCTGGTTTTCCGCTCGAGATGCAATGGCCTGACGGCATTCGCCGCGATAAAGAACGCACCCGCGAGTCGCTGGAGTTCATCAAGCAGCATCCGGTCTGGTATGCGGGCGTCATGTTGGGACGGATGTGGGGAATGTTGAAAGTTGCCGGCGATCCTGTGCCGTACTCGGCGTCGAGCGGTATTAACGTTACCAGCAAAAAGTGTTTACCGCCCGAACGGCAAGGCGGCGTGCTGGCCTTTGGGGTGAACCTGCTGGGAATGATTCAGAGCGTGGTGCGGTATCTTTTTCTGCCGCTGGTGGTGTTTGGAATGTTCGTCGGGTTGCGCACAGACTGGCGTTTGAGTTGTGTTTTGCTGGTGACGATCCTTTACTATCTCGTACCCGGCACCGTCGGGCACACGGAGATTCGCTACGTGCTGCCGATGCACGCGCTGTTGGTCGTCTTTGCCGGGTGCGCGTTCAATTTTCGAGGATGGAGAAGTCAGTAGTTGTCGGTTAACTCAGAAGCAAAAAGCATCCCGGGCGCGCTGCCGCGCGAGATGATGGAACACACCTATCCGATTCTGTTTCGGGTGGAGCAATCGCATTGGTGGTACATCGGCCGCCGCCGCATCATCGCTGGTTTTGTAGAGGACATCTGCCGAGATGTTACCGATCGGCGTCCGCGCATTCTCGACGTAGGCTGCGGCACGGGCGCAAATCTGCTGCTGCTGTCGAAGTACGGAGATGCGGAAGGCGTTGACGTTTCGGAAGACGCGCTGGCGTTTTGCCGCGAACGCGGATTGGACCACGTGAAGCAGGGCGCGGGTGAAGAGTTGCCGTACGAAGACGGCACGTTTGATCTCGTCACTGCGTTCGACGTTGTAGAGCACATGGACGACGATCTCGCGGGATTGAAAGAGATGTTTCGTGTGTTGCGTCCGGGCGGACACGCGCTGCTGTTTGTGCCGACGTTCATGTTTTTGTGGGGCTTGCAGGACGACGTGAGTAATCATCGCCGGCGTTATCGTTTGCCGGAGTTGCGACGTGTGCTCGAGCAGGCGGGTTTTCAGATCGAGCGTTCCACTTACGCAAACATCACGTTCTTTTTGCCGATCCTCGCCGTTCGAAAACTGATGCGGTTGACCGGAATCAAGACCGACACGGAAAACAGCATTAATGTGTCGGCATTCAATGGCGTGTTTGGCGCGTTGTTTGGATCGGAAAGTACGATCCTGCGCTACATGAATCTCCCGTTTGGTGTTTCGGGTTTGTGCGTCGCGAAGAAACCGGCTTTAACTCAGAGGTAGACTGTTTTGAGTTCAGCCTTTAGGCTGCCGTTGGCCGAACAAGCTAAAGCTTGAACTCAGAACTAAAAAGACGCGAGTCGCGATCTTGCACAGCGCGTCGCTGGCGAAAATCAGGAAAAAGAAGTGGATGATGTAAACGTAGCGCCGTTCGGTGTGCAGTGTTGATTGGACCACGAGGTAGTAGGCGGGAACGGCAAGCAGGATTGCGAGTGATTGCCAGTCGCGTTTTCTCACCATAATGAAAAGTCCCACCAGTGTGAGCGGAAGAATCCACGCGGTTTTGAACAGTTGCTGTGCGTAACCTAGTGGTACGCGGATGTGACGCAACCACTGATATGAACTCGGTCCGAGTTCGATCAGGCGGCTCGTGCCCACCAGTGCCGATGAGTCGCGTGCGGCAAAATTCTCGATTACCAAACGCACTTGAGAATGGTTTGCGCTGACGAACGGAATGTTCAGGTTGTGAACCGGTTGCTCGGCGGGAGGCACACCTTCAACGAGATCGACGTTCGTCGAAGCAAGGATTGTTCTCTCATCCGTGATTTTTATCTGCAGCCTTCCCTGTTCCAGTTTTACCGGAAGACAAGCCGCATAGTCCGTGGCGGTTTTCACTGCCATTGGTTCTGAGATGTGAAGAACGGCGTATTTGTCTGGTTGTGTTTCGAGAGGAAACAACTGTTCGGTCGCGGAGAAAGAAGGGACGGGATGAGAAATCGGTGACTCAGGATGTAGTACCGGAACAGGATCGAGTCGTGTCGATGCCAGTCCTCGTTTTGCGACCACGCCCGCGAACCAGAAAGGATGTGAACCAACTACGGCGAGGCCGCGCTCGATGCGCATGCGATCGCGCGCGACGCCGTCGCGTCCAAAGAGAAGACGTGCATATTCCGGGTTGCCGTACCATTCGGCTTCCTGGCGCATTAGTCCGAGGTCGGTGTTGGGAATGTTGAAACGGTTGGCTTCGTCGTAGTCGGCGATGCCTTCGAGAAACGTTTGCCCGGCGCCGAGCGAGAGCGGAATGAAACTGCGAAAGACGATCGCGTTTTTGATCGTGACCGGCGCGATCATCAGTAACGCGCCAGCAATGAGCGCAGCTGCGGCGGGCAATCGTTTGCCTCGTGCTACGAAGAGTGGCGTCAGGAGTGCCAGAAACACTGGAAGAAATAACGCGTTTGCGCGGAACCAACACGATAAACCGATAAGCGCGCCAGCTATCGCAAAACGCGCTAGCCGTGGCTCCTTTCGGATCGGGATCAAAAACCAGATGGCTAAGAGGATCGGGGGCACGACTAGCGAGTCGGGTAGGAGTACGACCGAGAAGTAAGCGAACTGTGGCGAGATCGCGGCGAGCACACCGCAAATCGTTGCCGCTGCAAAAGGCAAGAGCTTGAGCGCGATCAGGAATACAAGTACGACCGAGACGGTGTCCAGCAGAATTTGCACGAATTGAATTGCCGTGTCCGACTCGCCAACAGTTTTGAAGATCGCCGCGAGCAGGATGGGATAACCCGGCGGATGGCCCATGTGGTTAATGTCGCTGGCGAACAATTTGAAATCGCCGTTGGCGAGTTGGCGCGCCGAGTCTTTGTAGCCCTCAGTGACGCTGGTCTGGACTTTGCCGATGTCGCGGCGATTGTCTTGCCAAGTGAGGAAACGCACTCCGAGGGCAAGCAAAACAAGGCCAAAGATGATGAGGGGCCGGGGCGTCGGCGACATAAGGCGCGGTTAATGTATCATGCACCGTTTGTTGGTGGCGCTGTTTCACTGTCCGATCGGCATGTTGCACGGTAAATCGATAATCTGCTTTGGCGGCGAAGACTGGTGGTATCACCATCCGCATTCCAAGGCGCACCTGATGCGAATATTCGCGAGCGCGGGCAACAAAGTGATCTTTGTTAACTCGATCTCGATGGGGCTGCCCGGACTGGCTCACAAGGATCTGTTGCCACGCATCAAACGCAAGCTCGGCAGCTATTCGAAACTCGCGCGTCAGACGGAAGAGGGCATCACGGTTGTTTCGCCGGCGAGTTTGCCGTTTTTTGGCAGCGCCGCGGCGCGTTCGGTGAACCGGCGATTGCTGAGTGCGCAGATCGGGAAACTCGCACGCTCTCGTGGACTCACAAAACCGATTCTCTGGATCGCGATTCCGACCGCTGCGGAAATGATCGAAACGCTTGATGAAGCTGCGGTGGTTTATCAGGTGTCGGACAAGTACGACGCAAACACAATGGACCACGCGACCGATCCGGCGTTGATCCGCCGTTTGCACGAGCACGCGATCGATGCAGCCGATCTGGTGTTCTATTCCGGCCGCAAACTCTTCAACGAAGCGACGCGCGGGTGTGAACGTTCGCATTTGCTCGAACAGGGAGTTGATTACGAGCACTGGCGGCGCGTCGGAGATGGAACAGTGGCGATCGCGCCTGAAGTTGCTAACATTCCACGTCCGCGTTTGGGTTATTTTGGCGCGATCGAGCCGTGGCTGGTGGACCAGGAGTTGATCAAGCGTGCGGCGCGGGAGCGTCCCGAGTGGCAGTGGATCTTTATTGGTAATAAGTCGCGCGGGCTGGAAATAGAAGACTTGCCAAACACGCATTTCCTGCCGCCGGTGCCGTATGCGGAGTTGCCACGGTACGCTGCGGGATTCGACGTTTGCGTGTTGCCGTGGGAAACTGAGCAGTCTTTTACGAGTTATGGTTCGGCGATCAAGGTGCGTGAGTATCTCGCGACGGGTAAGCCGGTGGTGATTGCGCCGCTGCCGGAGTATGAACCGATGCGGGATGTGTTGCGTGTTGCAAGAACGCGCGATGATTTTTTGCGGTTGGTTGAGGAAGCGCTGGGCGAGACCGATCGCGCGATGAAAGAGAAGAGACAGGCTGCTGTTGCGTCCGGGACCTGGGAGGCGCGCGCTGAGTGGGTTGGGGGATTGATCCAGGAAGTGTTAGCCGCGAAGAAATGCGATTAGAGTTCTGAGTTCAGCCTTTAGGCTGCCGCGCCAGGAACAAGCTAAAGCTTGAACTCAAAACACTACTATGAAGCAGGTTTTGCAAAACAGAAAAACTGGCCGGCCGTTTGTTGGCGAGGTGCCGGTGCCGGCGTTGCAGCGTGGGCGCGTGTTGGTGCGCACGGTTGCGTCGTTGATTAGTGCGGGGACAGAGCGGGCGGCGGTTGAGTTGGTCAGTAAGGGATTGGTTCAGGAGGCGCGCGAGCGGCCGGATTTGGTGAAGGCCGTGGTCGCGAAAGTAAAGAGTGAGGGGTTGTTCAATACGGTTGCAGCCGTGCGCGACAAGATGGTTGCATCGCAGGCGTTGGGTTATAGCGCGGCGGGCATTGTGACGGCGGTGGCAGAAGATGTGACGGAGTTTCAGATCGGCGATCGTGTTGCGTGTGCGGGTGTTGGATTTGCGTCGCACGCGGAAGTCTTGTCGGTGCCGAAGAATCTTTGCGTGCATCTGCCGGAGCAGGTGAGTTTTGAAGCCGGTGCGTACGGAACGCTTGGTGCGATCGCGTTGCAAGGCGTGCGACTGGCAGAACCGACATTGGGAGAGTCAGTGGTAGTGATCGGGTTGGGCCTGGTGGGCCAACTGACGGTGCAGCTTTTGAAAGCGAACGGTTGTAAAGTTTTTGGTCTTGATCTCGATCCAGCTCGCGTCGCGCTAGCACGAGAACTGGGCGCCGATCAGGCTGAGATATCCAACGACTCGACACTTAACTCCATTCACAACTGGACGAAAGGCCGCGGCGCGGACGCCGTGCTCATCACAGCGGCAACTGACTCAAACCAACCCGTCGATCTCGCCGCCAGGATCTCGCGCCTGAAAGGACGGGTGATCGTCGTCGGCATGACCGGTCTGGACATCCCTCGCGCGCCGTTCTTTAGCCGCGAACTGAAGCTCGTCATCTCGATGTCGTATGGACCAGGCCGCTACGATCCCGATTACGAAGAAAAGGGACACGATTATCCGCTGCCGTACGTGCGTTGGACCGAGAAACGAAACATAGAAAGCTTTCTCGAACTCATCGGTGACGGGCGCGTCAACGTCGATCGCCTGACGACGCATCGCTTTCGGATCGAAGAAGCTGAGCGTGCTTATCAACTAATCTCCGGCAACTCAACCGAATCGTATCTGGGAGTCCTGCTCAATTACGATCCGACAGCCGAGATCAACACGCGTGTAGAT
>DATNJO010000652.1:0-7646 GCA_035603895.1 Pyrinomonadaceae bacterium | reverse complement strand
TCCTGCTCGCCGCGTTAGGTTCTTGCGCCAGCATCACGGTTCGCATGTATGCCGATCGAAAACAGTGGCCGCTTGAGGGTGTGCACATTGAACTTTCATACGGTGCAACGCACGCAGAGGATGCTGCCGCGTGTGACATGGAAACCGGGATGATCACCGGAATCAAAATGGAAGCTTCCTTTGTTGGTGATCTCTCTGAGCAGCAACGACAGCGGTTGCTGGAGATTGCCAACAAATGCCCCGTGCATCGAACACTTACTTCGCGAATTCAGATTCGCGGAACCTTGGCAGAAATTGCGCGCGCTGAGCTCGCTCCCAAAGGCGAGAGTTTTCCGTCCACCGATCACTGAATTCTGCCCCACGCACTCGTCTTCCAATTGTCGATTGCACCTTCAGACAAGATCCATGGCGGCAAAGGCATTACTAAGAATTCTGACAGTGCAGCGACGTACGGTTCGTACATTTCACGCAGCTCCGCCAATCTATGTTCCGCATCGGTGAGGTCTTCCGTCCAACCCTGATCCGGTCGGATGATGGAAAGCATGCGATTAAAATCGGCATGTGAGAGTCGATCTTTAGACGTGTGCCGCGTTGTTGGCGCAGTCTTGAAGACTTGAGCGATGTCGACAATTGCATGACGCGCCATGGCAAATGTAAGACGCGCTTGCCATGCCGGAGACCCACTCATGCCGACGATTACCAGCGCGCAGGTATCAAGTATCGTCGTCATCGCTGCCAACCACGACTGATTGTCATGCTGCGAACGGAAGTAACAAAGGACCGGGTACGAAAGATGGCTCTCCATTAACTCAGCGGCCCAGCGTTCCCAACCACTGAGGAACTCGTTGAGATCCTCGCCACTCCCGCTTGCTTTGTGACGGCGGAGCAGTTCCGCTGGACTGGAAGGTGAGCCAGCTCTCTGGTCCAGGAGCGAAATGTTTACTTAACGACGCGAGAAAGCCTGATACAAAACCGGCAGATAGCCGATAACAATCGCGAGCATAGCGAATCCAGTACCTGCTTCCCCTGGACCCGATCGCACTCGTAAGCCTTTCCCACGATAACTCGATTGAGTGATGTTCTACTCGCACGATCTAGGGTTTCGAGAAGAGACCAGCAAACGGAAAATCCTCTTATTAGGCCGCTTCGTTTGAGCTAACCATTCAAAAGGGGGAAATCATGGTGATGCAAAATCGTGTTGCACAACAAGGCGCGGCGTGGCAATTGATTCGATTCGTCCCTTTCAGGTGAGTGTTGCGGAGGCGGAACTTGCCAAACTGTGCAGATACATGAATCTAAAGCGGAGATTGAATCACGTGCAAACGATCGTCGCCCTGATCCTCGTTAGCATTTGCCTGTTCACTATCATCACGAGCGCACAATCCGTCCGTACTGATAGCGAGTCCCAGTTTTTGAATGTTCGTCACTTCAAGGCAGGGAGACCGACAAAGTAAACCGAGTAACCGTGCGGCCCATGAATGAGAAGTGAAGGCGAGGTCGAAAGTGAAAAAAGCTAAAAGGAAGACCCAACGACACGTTAAAGCGATTCGAATCATTGTGATAGCCATGCTGACCATAGGATCCGGTTTGGTATTGCAAGTGGTATGTGCACAGGCGCCTGGTATCAAGCGCACCGATCTCCAGCAGTACGAACTCAGCACGCCTGGACGCGAGGTAGTCCAGGTACGCGTCGATATCGCGCCGGGAGTGGTGGCTCCGAAGCACTCTCATCCGGGTGAAGAGATCATCTATGTCATCGAGGGAGCGTTGGAATATCAGGTCGAGGGCAAGCCGCCAGTGACGCTTAAGGCCGGTGAAGTTTTGTTCATTCCGTACGGGACGGCCCACGGGGCGAAGAACGTCGGGAGCGTCAACGCAGCGGAACTCGCAACGTATATCGTCGAAAAAGGGAAACCACTCGTGACGCTCGTCAAATGAGCGGGTACCTTGCCTTCATCGCAGGGCAACGGTCAGTGGCGTCGTAACACCTGAGGTTATTACAAAGGAGAGGATGATATGGCTGCAATAGACCAGAGGCCACAACCCGACATCCCCACACGTTTACTGGCCGGTGTGTCCGTGCCTGACACGCCACTGATTTCTCGTGCGATGGAGTTCGCGCGCGAGCGGTCGGAGCCTTACCTGTTTAATCATTCCATGCGATCGTGGCTCTTTGCGGCGCTCTTCGCGCAACGCAAACAAGCTGTGCATGACGCCGAGGTTCTCGCCGTGACCACGATTCTGCACGACATCGGTCTGGCAGAGAGTTTCGATGGGCCCCTGCGATTTGAAGTGGAGGGGGCGAACGCGGCACGCTCGTTCGCCCGCAATGAAGGTGTCGATGATCGTCGCGCACAGTTGATCTGGGACGGGGTTGCGCTCAACTCGACGCCTTCTATAAGCCTCTACAAGGAGGCCGAGGTTGCGTTGGCCACGATGGGCATCGGCCTGGACTGGGGTGGCTGGGGTTACGAGGCGCTAACCGGTGCTGAAATGGCTGCCATCACCGAAGCGTTTCCCCGGCTGGGAATGAAGGAACGATTCACCCAAGCCGTCTGCCGGATCGTCGAGACACGCTCGACGACAACGTACGATAACTTCGCACGTGATTTTGGTGAGCGCTTTGTGCCGGGTTACAAGCCGGCGTCAACGGTCGATTATTTGCTGAACTCCCCATTCAAGGAGTAATGCCATATCAGCCCGAACGACCAGATTAGAGGCTAATCGCCCTTGTGAAGAAGGAAGATCTGATGGCCCTCAGCATGAGTTTCGATACCGTGATTAGGCCCTACTTTACACCTTGTTACAGGGCGCACATGGATGTCCTGAAGGTGTCTGGGATGGACCAATTCATAGCGGACTTCGTAGCGTGGAAAGCGGACGGTTTTCCGCAGTAAGTGATCCAGTTCGTACTAAGGAGATTAAAGAAATGAAGGAATCAACTTTCGCAGGAGTAGGCGGACTAAAAATTTTTACCCGCTCTTGGCAGCCCGCAGGGAAAACACGCGGCGTGGTCGTTATCGTTCCCGGGTTTAATTCGCACAGCGGACAATATCTGTGGGTCGGCGAGCAATTCGCGGCGAAGGATTTGGCCGCTTATGCGATCGATTTGCGCGGGCGCGGACGTTCCGAAGGCGAGCGTTATTACGTTGAAAAGATAGAAGACTATACCGACGATGTAGCGACGCTAGTCAAAACTGCGAAATCGGAAAATCCCGGTTTGCCGGTGTTCCTTCTCGGTCACAGTGCGGGCGGTGTCGTTTCGTGTATTTATACGCTCGACCATCAATCAGAGATCGATGGACTAATCTGCGAGAGTTTCGCGTACGATCTGCCGGTGCCCGATATCGTTCTTTCGTTTATCAAAGGATTAAGCTACATCACAAAGCACACCCATGTTTTCCCCTTGAAGAATGAAGTTTTTTCCCGAGATCCGCTGGTTGTCGATGCGATGAACAGTGACCCGCTGATTCAGGGCGAGTCTCAGCCGGTGCAGACTTCCAAGGTGATGATAGATGCCGCTAGTCGGCTGAATGAAGAATTTCCCCTCATCAAACTTCCCGTACTCATTCTGCATGGTACGGATGACAGGGCGACGAACCCGAGCGGTAGCCAGTTCTTTTACGACACAGCCGGCTCAACGGACAAAACTCTGAAACTTTATGAGGGCCACTATCACGATCTGCTAAATGATGTTGATAAGGAACTCGTGATGGCGGACATTAACGACTGGATCGACGCGCGAATTCCTGCAATACGAACCAAATCCGTTGCACCCTGATTAATTTGACTGTCGCTAACATCAGGAGGATTTTAATAATGAACTGCTGTTCGCATTTGTTTGAAATTGACAATGCTACTCCGAGAACCCCGAACGGCTGTGAAGAGTGTTTGAAAATGGGTGATCGCTGGCTTCACTTGCGGCTTTGCTTAACCTGCGGTCACGTGGGTTGTTGCGACGACTCGAAGAACAAGCACGCGGCTAAGCATTTTCATTCAACCAATCACCCGTTAATCAAATCCTTTGAACCGGGTGAAGAGTGGGGTTGGTGTTACATAGATGAATTGCTCTTCGAATCACTTCCTGGATCATTGACGACCGAATGGTGCGGTGTACTTGGAGCGACGGCCTGAGAGATCAATTTCAGTAAGTAGTTATGCCGTCACCTGCCACCGCCTGTTATGCCTACAGGGATTCGAATTTAAATCCGGAACGGCACGAGTAGAAGCCGAATTTTCGCCGAAGCACTTGCCGAATCAACGGCGCGGCACGCCGCGTAAGGAGCTCGTCGAGACGCTGTTCGCGTTCTCGCTCATCGTCAGCAGTAAGACATGGAACTAGCACGTTATCCATGGTTTGGGATGTGAACGTATAGATCGGTGACTTCAGCCAATTACTGCTGACTGGTTCAGACCTTGGTTTTCAAAACCAGTGGGGAGATTGTTCGTGGCACCTGCGAGCGTGATTGCATTCGAGTAACGGGAGTCTACTCAACTTGCTTTGCGTCGCTTCGAACGAGGTTGATTACCTACTAATTACAGAACCAAACGCTTGAACAGTAATGGTTAGAGATAAACGCAGGGGTTAAGCAGGAATTCCTGAGAACGAATCAGTGTGAGAGACGTTTCCCGAAACGCTTCAAACCGGCGCGAAGAATGTTCTTGACGCGACTGCGCTTGGGTTGGACGGGCTCGGCTCCGTCTTTACGCGGTGAAGCGACTGCGAGATACAACGACGGCAGGAGGAACAGGTTCAGCAGCGTTGACGTGACGATTCCACCGACGATCACCACCGCCATAGGGTGTTCAATCTCATGGCCCGGGCGATCGCCGCCAATGATGATCGGCACAAGCGCGAGCCCAGTGGCAAGCGCAGTCATGAGGATCGGAGCAAGACGTTCCTCGGATCCTTGTAATACCAACTCGCGTCCGAACGGGACGCCCTCCGTCACCTCAAGATGTCGATAGTGACTGACAAGCATGATCCCGTTGCGTGCGGCAATTCCCAGAACGGTGACGAATCCAACCAACGATCCTAAAGACAAGACGCCGCCGCTCAGAAACGTCCCCACAACACCGCCCACTAAAGCAAAAGGAAAACTGACGAACACCAGGAGCAGCACTATGCGCAGGTTCCGAAAGTCTGCGTAAAGCAGCATGAGAATTCCGATAAGCGATAGCGCAGCCAGTCCGAGCAGGCGTCGCTGTGACTGCTGACGCGCGGCATACTCGCCCAGAAACTCCGGATGATAGCCGGGCTCGAAATGGAGTCCATTCACCTTCAGTTCGATCTCACGCGCAACGGTACCGAGGTCACGCCCCTTCACATCGCAGCTCACGTCGATTCGGCGCGAGGCTCCCTCGCGCTGCACGACGTTGGGCGATCCTGCAATACGAAAGTCCACGACTTCGCCGAGTGGAATGCTGCCACCTGCGGGCGTATCGATACGCATTCGGCGCAGCGCCTCTATATCTCCGCGCAAGCGCTCCTCGCCCCACACCACCACATCAAAGATCTTCTGCTCGTCGTAGATCTCGCCAACCTTTGTTCCTTTCACCAGCGTTGTCGCAGAGCGTCGAATGTCACCGGGAGAGAGTCCTTGGATGCGCGCTTCCTCCATGCGCACTCTTGCTTCAACTTGTGGGACAAGTACCTGAGGCTCGACTTTCAGATTCGTCACTCCCGAAATCCCGCCAATCGCATTTCCTATTTCTGAAGCTTTAGTCCGCAGCGTATCGAGGTTTGGTCCATAGATGCGAACAATCACGGAGGCACTGCCGCCGGTGAGGACTTCCTTGATGCGTTCCTTGAGATAAGTGAGAACGTCGCGATAGAGGCCCGGATATCCATCGACGGTCTGCTGAATACGCGCGACCGTACTCTCGTAATCAACTTCCCGGTCGACGCTGATCCAAAGCTCGGTGAAGTTAGGCCCGACTACCTCGTCGGCAACTTCCGCGCGGCCGATGTGAGCACCGAAATTGCGCACCCCGGGGATCGCGCGCAGTTCCTTGCTCGCACTGATGGTAATGCGCTGCATCGATTCCAGCGAAGCACCCGGTTTGCCAACCCAGTGCATGAGAAAGTCGTATTCCTTGAAGTTCGGCAAAAACTCCTCTCCCAGAAGCGGCACGGATGCCGCTGTCAGGACGAGCACGATTGCCAGTCCGAGTGCGGCGAACTTCGTCCTCCCAATTACACGCGGTAAAAAGTTTCTGTAGTGACGCTTGAGAAAGCGCGCGAGTGGCGCTTCGCGGTGTTCACGTACAGCGCGTGGCAGGAGGATCAACGAGAGCGCGGGCGTGACGGTGAGCGCAACTACCAGCGACGCCATCACAGCGAGGACGTACGACGTGGCCAATGGACGAAAGAATGTTCCGGCGAGTCCGTCGAGCAGAAAGATGGGGACGAACACAAGGACCACAATGAGCGTTGCATAAACCACCGCGCTACGAACTTCGACCGAGGCCCTGAGGACCACAACGAAGGCGGAGTCGGGCGATCCGGCTTCGCGGTTTACACGCAGGCGCCGCACGATGTTTTCGACGCTGATGATTGCATCATCAACGACTTCGCCTAGCGCCAGCACGAGTCCGGCAATAACCATCGTGTTGATGGTGCCTCCGCGATAGTAGAGCACGATTGCCGCTGTGATTAACGACAGCGGGATGGCCAACAAACTGATCACCGCTGTACGCCAATCGTAGAGGAAGAACACCAACACAACTACGACGAAGAGGCAGCCAACGATGAGCGCCTCCCTCAAATTGGCCAGCGCCATCTCGATGAATGTTGCCGGACGGAAGATCGTGGAGTCGATCTGTAAATCTCCCAGGCCGGGACGCAACGCGTTAAGGGCAGCTTCAACACCTCGTGTCACTTCGAGAGTATTTCCTTCGGGTTGTTTCTCGACGATGAGAAGTAGTCCTGGCCCATCGTTAATGACGGCGTCTCCGATGGGGAGTTGATGGCCTTCTACAACGCGTGCGATGTCGCCAAGCACAAGCGGCGGCCGCTTCAGTGGAACTGTTCCCTGAAGCTGTGGTGCAGATTGGCCCGGTGGCACGGCGGCGTGGCCCATTGGCGCTGTCGCACTACCGGCGGCGTTGATCGGAATACGCGCGAGGTCGGAGGCGTTGACTATCGGGGAGATATGCGTCACGGAGATGCGCTGGTTCGGTGTGTCGAGAACACCACCAGCACCGGGAGCCGTTGCCTCGCGAGTGACCCGCACCACGTCGTCAAGCGTAACGTTGTGGGCGTGGAGTTGTTCCGGATCGACAAGGACCTGGAGTTGTCGATCTCGTTCGCCCCAGATCGCTACGTTCGCGACACCGGGAATAGACATCAGCCGGGGACGAATGGTCCACCTGGCAAGCGTTGTCATTTCGATTTGTGAAAGTGTGGGAGACGTGATTCCGATCTTCATCACGCGACTCGTTGACGAGAGCGGCGAGAGAATTACCGGCGGATGCGCGACCGCGGGTAGCCGTCCCGCAACCACTGCCAGTCGCTCCTGAACGGATTGCCGCGCACGCATGAGGTCAGTGCCCTCCTCAAAGATCATTACCACTGAAGAGAGGCCAAGTACTGATTTAGATCTGAGTGTCTTTAATGCCGGCACGCCGCCGAAAGCGCTCTCCAG
>DATNJO010000651.1:0-2080 GCA_035603895.1 Pyrinomonadaceae bacterium | reverse complement strand
TCTACCGCAAATTGAATCGAGACATCTGTCATGTGACCATCGTCGATATCGACGAGAAGCTTTTTAGCACTGGCCGAAAGATGATGCGGTCATGGAACCAAGGAGAATTCGATAATCCCAACGTAGATGTGATTTTTCAAGATGGAGTGGAGTATCTGCGCGATGTATCAACGTGGTTCGATGTAATTATTTTAGATATAGGCGATCCCCTGCCCTATACTCGCTCGAATGCCTTGTATTCCCCGAGCGTACTCTTTGACTTGGGGCGTGCCTTGCGGCCTGACGGCATAGTGGCGTTTCATTCGCCGCTGGAACTCACCTCGGAGCACACGTTCATCTCAGAATCGTTACATGGAAACGGGACACTCCAAAAGATTTCACATTTTCCAGTCAATATCGAATCCTTTGAGAGAACATGGATGTTCAATACACTGAAGAAGCACTCTTTGTAGGGAGCGCGCTGGTGATTATTTGCAAAAGGTTTCCTGACCGTTCGGAATTTGTACAGTCCAAACTCAGATACGGTTCGTGGATGCTGAGCAAAAACATTAGAGTTAAGCGTCAATGGAGCGGTTTGGGCACAAATCTCGGCGCAATTGCCAAATGCGATTTCGCGGGTGGCCCTTTCAATTAATCGGAAAGGTTAGTGCTTCGGATGTAGGACTCGAACATATAACAGGCGTTGTCGCACGTCGAGATCGTCGCGCGGATTGTCTACGTAACAATAGACGCTCCTATGCAGAAATACTGTGGCACAGGCACTACGTCGCTCCGAGAGGCGATAACTCCGTCAGTAACAGACTCACGAGTTGCCGGCGTGCCGCACCCTCAGAGCTTTTTAAACACGTCCTGCAGCATCTGTTTGTCCAGCGTCAGGCCGCCACGATCCTGTTTCAGCTGTAAGTTCTCAAAGAATTATTTTAACAGGCAGCCTTTGAATAGTCTTGATTTGTTTGGCGTAAGCTCTTCTTTCTTCAAGAGTGCGTCTCAATGTCCGTATTGTGAACTCCAACTTACATTAGAGGCTCGCTAACATAATTCTCTTTGTAGAGCCAACTAAGAAACGAGTTCAGACTTCGAGCGTAAGAGTTAATCCCGCACACTGACATTCCGTTTTTCTGCATTTGGATAACAAACTGTTTCAGCGATTGCTTGGTAGGCAGTTCATTACCCGCTACTCTCTGGTAAGCTTTGTAGGCACATTGGTAAGTACTGATTGTTTTAGGGGTGACTCCGTTCAGGAATTTCTTTTCTTGGAGAAAGGTTTCGAACAAGTCCATAATTAGACGCTCTTTCTAGACGGCTAAAAACGAACTTGCGAAGCTAACCTAACCTAATACAGGATTTGGAGCCGGCTGCCGGAATTGAACCGGCGACCTTCTAATTACGAATCAGACGCTCTACCAACTGAGCTAAGCCGGCTTGAGGCTTGAAATACGAAGCGCCATGGGCGCGGTTGCAATATACGAACGCCGGATTTGCAGTGTCAAGCGGAAGAACGAACAGAGGGAGAACACTATGCCGAAAGATGCGAGTAAGAATGTCGACAGGTACAAAGTTCGGGGCGGGCAGTTGAACAAGTACGATTTTGAGAAAGAGAAGGCCGCGGAAAAAACACAGTTGGCCACGGATAAGAAATCCAAGAAGGCGACACCTCCAAACGCCCCGAAGAAGAGTAGTGACAAACCTGGAGAAGAGTAGTTAACAATGCTGATTTCCCCCATCCGCTTTCTCCAGCGAAGCATCTTCCTGCTGTTTGTCACTCTGGCGGCATGTGTTTCCACTGCGCTGGCCCAAGGCACGGGGCTACCTAAAAAACTGCCTTCGGTTGAGAAGATTGTTGATGGGTACCTCAAGGCAATCGGCGGAAAGAAAGCAGTCGTCGCGCAGCGAGACGCCACTTACGAGTGGAACGTCGAGCTCAACAACCAACCAATCGGCGCCATGAACCAGTCCATAGGGACTGCGCGCACGCTGCGAAAGGCGCCCGCGTCCGAACGTTTCGAACTAACCTTCGGCAACGGCCAGATCATCTCGGGAACGAACGCGCGTTCTGCGTGGGAGATCGGTCTTGATAACC
>DATNJO010000650.1:0-6538 GCA_035603895.1 Pyrinomonadaceae bacterium | reverse complement strand
TGGGCCGCGGACAACCCGTGGCAAACAGTGATGCCTTCGATCCTCGAACGCATCAAGTCTCCTCGTTTTCCCAACCGCACGTTCAATCTTCATCGTTTCGGTGCTAAAGCAGACGGCCGCACCGATTGTACCGGCGCCTTTCGTCGCGCGATCGACGAATGCAGCAAAGCCGGCGGTGGACGTGTCGTTGTTCCTTCAGGCGCGTATCTCACCGGCGCGATTCACTTGAAGAGTAATGTGAATCTCGAAATCTCGGGCGGCGCGATCGTGAAGTTTAGCCAGAATCCCAAAGACTACTTGCCGGTCGTTTTCTCCCGGTGGGAAGGCGTCGAACTCTTCAACTACTCGCCGTTCATCTACGCGTTCGAACAGCGAAACATCGCGATCACCGGCGAAGGCACGCTCGATGGACAGAGCGACAACGAACACTGGTGGCAGTGGAATGGACGCCCGCAGTACGGTTGGAAAGAAGGTATGAACCACCAGCGTCCCGATCGAAACGCGTTGTTTGGTATGGCTGAACGAGGCGTTCCCGTGCGCGACCGCGTGTTTGGCGAGGGTCATTATCTGCGGCCACAGTTCATTCAACCGTATCGCTGTCAGAACGTGCTGATCGACGGCGTCACGATTCGAAACTCGCCGATGTGGGAGATTCATCCGGTGCTCTGCCGCAACGTGATCGTGCAGAACGTGAAGATCAACAGTCATGGTCCAAACAACGACGGCTGCGATCCTGAGTCGTGTACCGACGTGCTGATAAAAGACTGTTACTTCGACACCGGCGACGACTGCATCGCGATCAAATCAGGACGCAACGCCGACGGGCGCCGATTGAAGACGCCCACCGAGAACATTATCGTGCAAGGCTGCCGGATGAAAGACGGTCACGGCGGGATTACTGTTGGCAGCGAGATCTCCGGCGGCGTGCGTAACCTGTTTGCGGAAAACTGCCGGCTTGATAGCCCGAATCTCGATCACGCGTTGCGCGTGAAGAACAACGCAATGCGCGGCGGGTTGCTGGAGCACCTGCACTTTCGAAACATCGAAGTCGGGCAAGTGGCTCACGCGGTGATCACGATCGATTTCAACTACGAAGAGGGCGCGAAGGGATCGTTCACACCTGTCGTTCGCGATTACACGGTCGACAATCTGCGGAGCGGCAGAAGCAAGCACGCGCTCGACGTACAGGGCCTGACCGCCGCGCCGGTCATCAATCTTCGTCTGACAAATTGCACCTTCGACAATGTTGCCGAGGGAAGCATTGTAACGAACGTTAAAGACGCGACGCTCGACAACGTCAAGATTAATGGGAGAACTGTGGATGTGCTGGCGTAATGTTTCCCGCAAAGGCGCAAAGGCGCAAAGGACGTTCTTGCTTATACTCTTTCTTTGCGCCTTTGCGTCTTTGCGGGAGAACAAGTCTGCTCTCGCTCAAACTAAACCCATCTCCGAACGCGCTGCGGCAACGGCGATGACCGCCTTGTGGAATGGAGGCTATCCACGGAAGTGGACCTACGATCACGGCCTCGTTCTCAAAGGCATCGAACAGGTCTGGCTGAGCACGCGCGACGAGCAGTATCTCGAGTTCATCAAACGCAGCATGGACCACTTCGTCAACGACGACGGCTCGATCCGCACCTATACGATCGACGAGTACAACATCGACCACATTCTTCCCGGCCGCAATCTTCTTTTCCTTTACAAACAAACCGGGCAGGAAAAATATCGCAAAGCCGCCGCTCTCCTGCGCGAACAGCTCAAGACTCATCCGCGCACTTCCGAAGGCGGCTTCTGGCACAAAAAGATCTACCCATCGCAAATGTGGCTCGACGGTCTTTACATGGGCGAACCGTTCTACGCTGAGTACGCCGCCGCGTTCAACGAAAAGAACGCGTTCGACGACATCGCAAAACAGTTCATCCTGATGGAACGCCACTCACGCGACGCGAAGACCGGCCTGCTCTATCACGGTTGGGACGAATCCAAACAGCAACGTTGGGCCAACCCGACAACCGGACGCTCGCCAAACTTCTGGGCCCGCGCGATGGGCTGGTATGCGATGGCATTAGTCGACACACTGGACCACTTTCCCCAAAATCATTCCCAACGATCCGCATTGATCTCCATCCTGAATCGGCTCTCACGCGCCGTCGCGAAGTATCAGGAACCGCGCTCCGGACTCTGGTATCAGATCGTGGATAAAGCAAACGCGAAAGGCAACTACCTCGAATCATCCGCGGCGTGCATGTTTGTCTACGCGCTCGCGAAAGGCGTGCGCAAGGGATATTTGCCGGCGAGTTACATGCGCGCCGCCGAGAATGGTTATCGTGGCATCGCAAGAGAATTTCTAAGGACCGATGCGAATGGTCAACTGAATCTCGAACGCACGGTCACCGTTGGGGGCTTGGGCGGAAACCCGTATCGCGACGGCAGTTACGAGTATTACCTCAGCGAAAAAGTGATCGCCAACGATCCGAAAGGCGTCGGCGCGCTGCTGCTCGCCGCGACTGAGATGGAGAGGCGTGGCGCTCGTACAACCGGCAAGAAAAGGGTAAGCTAACAAGCAACAAATGGCGGAAACTAACGCAAATATTTTTAAGGCTATCGACGCGGAACGACGCGGAACGAGTTTCGAAGAAGTCGTCACGCAGCTTCGCGAAATGATTCATCGCGGTGAGTTGCGGCCCGGCGATCGACTGCCGCCGGAAAGAGACCTGGCGAAGCAACTCGGCGTCAGTCGTCCGACGTTGCGCGCAGGAATCAGTTCCCTTGCCGCAGTGGGCGTGTTGCAACCGCGTCGTGGTGCTGGAACTTTCGTTGTTGAAGCGGAAGGTCCGCCGACACTCGACAGCAGTGCATTGCGGTTGATGGCTTCGTTACAACGGTTCACACCGGCAGAGATGTTCGAAGCACGCCGCTCTCTGGAGATGTCGATTGCCGGGCTCGCGGCGGAGCGTGCGACGGGCGAACAGATGGCCGAAATGTCTGAAGAGATCACCGGCATGTTTGCATCGCTCGACGAGCCGGAGCAGTTTCTCGTTCACGATATGCGCTTCCATCAGACGGTCGCGGCGGCGTCAGGTAATCGAATTCTCACGGCGCTGATGAACATGGTCGCGACGATCCTGTTTGAAGTGCGAAGCAAAACGGTGCGGCGGGCGAGAGACTTAAAGGAGTCGGCCGAGATGCATCGCACGATCTATCGCGCCATTCGCGATCGCAACCCCGAAGCCGCGCGCGACGCGATGCGCGATCACCTCATGCTCGCGCAAAAAGCGCAGGAACAAGAAGAGCTTGACTGAGCCACAAAGAGGCACAAGAAGCACAAGAGGCACAAGAGGATAGGAGACATAAAGGGGGTTGATTTTTGCTCCTTGCTTCCTGCTCCTGCTTCCTGCTCCTTGCTTCTTGTGCCTTTTGTGCTTCTTGTGCCTCTTGTGGCTAGGTTCGCGCTTCCCGAACAATCTTCACAAACTCGCGCGCGCGTTCGGTGATCAGTTTTTGTTGACCTTCACGAATCGCTTTTAAATCCACCAGGTCTGCCCCAACGCCGAGCGCACTGGCTCCCGCTTTTATGAAATCCGCGGCCGTCTTCAGCGACACGCCACCCGTCGGCACCAGCTCGATCTGCGGCAATGGCGCTTTCAAGCTTTTGAGATAACTCGCACCGCCGACCGCGCCCGCAGGAAACACCTTTACGAAATCCGCGCCCGCCGACCACGCCTGGACCACTTCAGTCGGCGTCAACGCACCTGGCATCACGGCAACGCCTTCGCGGCGGCAGACTTCGATCGTCTCGAGATTCAACGCGGGACTCACCACAAAACGCGCGCCGGCGCGAATACATGCACGTGCCGTTTCGCCATCGAGCACCGTACCTGCACCCACCAGCGCCTCGTCACCATAACGCTTCGACACTTCTTCGATCACGCCAACCGCGCCCGGCACCGTCATCGTGATCTCCAGAATCGGAATGCCGCCTTCGCGAATGGCGTCGATCGCCAGCATCGCTTCATCCGCCGATTGCGCACGCACGACCGGAATGATGCCGACGTCGCGAATAGTTTGAATGACTTCAGCTTTGTTCATATAAATCGTGTAATGCTGTCAACGGTCTACTCGCGCCGTGCCACCTTTCATCACTCGTTCGACTTCCGCCAGCGTCGCCATCGTCGTGTCACCGGGTGTCGTCATCGCTAACGCGCCGTGCGCAGCGCCGCACTCAACAGCCCACTGCAACCCCTTCCCCGCGAGCAACCCGTAAATCAATCCACTGGCGAACGAATCACCGCCACCGACACGATCGAAGATCTCGAGGTTCTCGCGCACCAGCGCCTGGAAAAGCTCACCACCTGCATGACAAACCGCGCCCCAATCGTTCACAGTCGCCGTCTTCGCATGGCGCAAAGTAGTCGCGACGATTTTGAAGTTTGAAAACTCGTTCACCGCTTTCTCGATCATGCGGCGAAAGTTTTCGACTTCGAGTTTCGAATGATGTTCGTCGAGCCCCTCGACTTCGAAACCCAGCGCGGCGGTGAAGTCTTCTTCATTGCCGATCATCACGTCGACGAGTGGGGCCAGTTCGCGGTTAACAGCGATCGCTCTTTCGCGGCCACCGATCGAACGCCACAACGAGTCGCGATAATTAAGATCGTAAGAAATGATCGTGCCGTGTTTCTTCGCCGCTTCCATCGCCTCGCGCGCGACAGCAGGTGTTGTTTCCGACAGCGCACAGAAGATGCCGCCGGTGTGAAACCAGCGCGCGCCTTCGTGACCGAAGATCTGGTCCCAATCGATATCGCCGGGCTTGAGCTGCGACACGGCCGTGTGACCGCGATCGGAACAACCGGCAGCGGCACGTACGCCGAAACCGCGTTCGGTGAAGTTCAATCCGTTGCGCACCGTGCGTCCGACACCATCAAACTTCACCCACTTCACGTGCGACTGGTCCACGCCGCCCTGATAAATCAAGTCCTGAATCAAGCGGCCCACCGCGTTGTCTGCAAAGGCCGAAACCAACGCCGCTTCCAAGCCAAAACAACGCTTCAATCCGCGCGCGACGTTGTATTCACCGCCACCTTCCCAAACCTGAAAACTGCGCGTCGTCTGTACGCGGCCATCGCCCGGATCGAGACGCAGCATCACCTCGCCGAGCGAAACGATGTCCCAGCGACACTGCTGTTTGTCCTTTATCTCTAACTCCATGATTCTTCAGCATTCACCGTTCTGAGTTCAAGCTTCTGTTTTGAGTTCAGCCTTTAGGCTGTGTTTCATCAACAAGCTAAAGCTTGAACTCAAAACCTGCGGCCGCTATGTTACCAGCGCGCTTTTTTGACGGTTCAGTAGCAATCCGGCAAGCATTCCGACACCGGCGCCAATCGCTCCGGCAATCATCATGTATTCAAACTGCACGCCGCCGGGAACCTTCATCAATAAACTCACGCACCAACCGACGAACGAACCAAACACGAGACCCATAAAACCAAAGCCGATGAACGTGCCCGCTGAAAACCTTGTCGCTCCCTGTTCGACGTCTTCAACCGGTGTGAGTTGCGGCACCAGCAAGTGAATGATCGCGAGCGCCAACAGATACAACGTGCCGGCGATCGTGAACACGATCGAATAGTTCTGCCCGCTACTCTCCAGAATATAACCCGTGGCCACGGCCATCGTTGCGCCACCGAGCGCACCGGCCATGCCGCCAATGCCGACGACCGAACCGACCGCGCGCCGCGGAAACATGTCAGAAGTCGTCGTGAACAGATTACAAGACCAACCCTGGTGAGCAGCGGCGGCGAGTCCGATCAATAAAGCGGCCACCCAGAGGTTCTTCACGTTTGACGCGAAGATAATCGGCGTCACCGCGACTGCGCAAATCAGCATCGCAGTCTTGCGCGCGCGATTGATGGTCCAACCGCGTTTGATGAACGTCGACGAGAGCCAGCCGCCGCCGATGCTGCCGATGTCCGCGATCAAGTAGATGACAATCAACGGTCCGGCACTGCCGATCAGATCGAGTTTGTGATGATCGCGGAAGAAGCTCGGAATCCAGTAAAGATAAAACCACCAGACCGGATCGGTCAGGTATTTTCCAATCGCGAAAGCTGAGGTTTGGCGATGTGGAATCAAACGCACCCACGGGATTTTCTCAGCCGGCGGATCGGGAGGATCGCTCTGAATGTGGGCCAACTCGGCTTGCGAAACTTTCGGATGTTCCTCGGGACGCCGGTAAAGCGGTAGCCAGAACAGCAACCACATGAAACCGAAGGCGCCGGTAAGTATGAACGCCCATTGCCAGCCGAGATGGAACGCGATCCACGGCACAGTCAACGGTGCGATGATCGCGCCAACATTTGAACCGGCGTTGAAAATTCCGGTGGCGAAGGCGCGTTCCTTCTTGGGAAACCATTCAGCGGTGGTCTTGATTGCGGCGGGAAAGTTTCCGGCTTCGCCGATGCCGAGCGCCGCGCGTGCGACGCCAAAACCAAACGGCGTGCGCGCGAGTGCGTGGGCCATCGCGGCGAGGCTCCACCAGATA
>DATNJO010000649.1:0-11827 GCA_035603895.1 Pyrinomonadaceae bacterium | reverse complement strand
TCAAGACTTGCTTCTGCCAGACGGGATCTGCCGCTACGATCTTCAGTGTGATCTCATTTGAACGTGCTGCGACTGGCGAAACGCCGAATTGATTTGTTGGGTCGTGTGTGAGGAGTCTGTCGCTGACAATCCTGAGACGATACTCCCCGGGCTGAGTGAAGCGCACCCACTCGTTGAGGTTCAGTTTGATGGTCCATGGTTCCGCACTCAGAAACCGGAAGCTCGTGAGACCGCCCATGCTCCCCGTATGCCCGGGCAACGGATCGACCGCACCCTGCGCTGGCGACACGTCGAAGCGTTCATAATTCATGCGCCCGCTGCGGTCATATTGGGCCATGTTAAGTTGATACCGTTCCTTGACGGTGCTGCTAAAGCTGAGTTGCAAAGGAATAGTCTCGCCGATGCGGAACTCGCGCTGATTACTAGCGACCGAGACCTTGAGCGTAATTTGGGGATCGACTGGAGGCGCAGACTGAGCCCAAACGCGCATCATGGCTACGCCAGTTAGCAAGAGAATCGTAAGAGGACGCATATTCCTAATCATATTATTTGGAACAAATCGTCGGACAGGGGCAGTTCGTGAAAGAGTGCGTCTCGGAAAAAGTCACGTCGCCCGTTTTAGTGATTGACCACACTCGCCATACCGATCTTCCTCCAGCCATTGAGAAACCACTTGAGATTTTGTTCTCGGTCGGCGGCAAAAAGAACAATCTCGTCAGTCCCGTATCAGTGTCCTTTCCCCACATAAACTCGACAACCTGTCCGATCACATCAGTGCTCTGACTTGGATACCAGATGAAGTCGCCGAATCGTTCGCCTTTTTGCGGGACAGGAAACACCCCTTCCGGCGTGAGCAGTCGAGCCGGCTCAGTCGTGATCCCGCTCGATGGTCCAGGGTCCAATGACTTCAGGAGCGTGTTAGTAGTCAGCGGCATTCGCGCCACGGTATTTACGGGATCGTGAGTAATTGCCAACAACCGCCACGTCCCGTTCTGATTTGTAAGGACTGCGAGAATCGACCGTTGGCCGAGATTCGCTCCCTGCATCGACGGGTAAATCGTGCGCGGATCGCGTACCTTGGCCGAGAAACTACCCGCGAGTGAAACAAATGCCAGTTTGTGATTGCCGGACACGCTACAAGCCTTCACCGACTCAGCCTTCGTTTCGCTTTGCGGCAGGTAGCATTGTTGGACCAGACGAGATTCATCTGAAATCGCTGCGAGTGTGGACCGATCGCAATCGAGATACGCGCGCGTGGCGGACACGGCTTTCTCCTGGGCCTGGCGCAATGCAGGGTCGATGGTCGATGTATCGGTCGGAGGACCAGACCTTGTGTCACACTCTGCCGGATGCATTGAGAGAGCGCGCGCTGCTTCGTAGTTGCTGGCTGAAGGTACCAACATGACCCAGCCTCGTGGTTGGAGGGAAGTCATCGTCTCGTGTACTAGCGCGAGAGACGAAGCCGTTCGGCGATCCCAATCGATACCTTCAACATAACCATTAACAGTCTTCATACCGGAAATGACGCCGTAATTGTCGAACGTGAGAATTTCCGGTTCGCTATGGTTCTGAAGAGCCTGATGGAAATGCGCGGCGAATCCGGTGGGCCGGAAAGCCTCGATCTCGATGGTATACCCAAGGCTCTCTGCGCGCCGGCGCAGCTCAGGCGGCACAACCGCTGGCGGCAATGCATTCGTATGCGGCGAACCCACAATCCAGATTCGGATCAAATTGCTGCCGGGTTCCGAAGATGTAGTTGCCTTGGTCGACGTGAGAAGAAACAGTGTCAACAAGACGCAAGCGAATATGCGTGGTGATCCAGAGGCCATGAGGACACGTTGCATAGTTAACCTCCGAGAGATTCTATGGGGCCACTGGAAATGATAATACTCAATATCGTCGAATGTTGACAGAAAGAATCCGCGCATCCGTTTGACGATTTTTTACGGTTTGTAATATCGTTTCCAGGCTCGCAATTAGAATCCTCAGGCCTCTCTATGGAACGCAACTCTTTTTTGTGAGTATTCCGATTTCTCGCTGACATCCAATTAAGGAGTATGACAGATGCTTGCTGAAGCTACCGCAGCTCTCGAGCTAATTAGTACGGCTCACAAACAAGGATGGCTTGATAGACTCATAACGGCGGTACGAAAGAAACACAAGGTGGTGGTGTTAGGCAGCACTGGGGTGGGAAAAACAAACTTCCTTAACTCTCTTACGGAGAGCATTCCTTCAGCTGTTGATATTATGAATCGCACCGAGATCGCGAAAAAGCACCGCGTGAAGATTCAAAAATCACCATTCATATTCGTTGATACCCCAGGCCAGGAACCGCATAAGAGCAGACGGTTAAAAGCCATCCGGGAGGCGTTGGCGAGCCATATTTCCGGCGTAATTAATGTAGTATCCTATGGGTATCATGAATATCGGATTGGTTCAAAAGATGCAGTAGATGATAATGGCATTGTTAGCGAGGAGTTCCTTTCAGCGCACCGCGAGATAGAAATAGCTGCCTTGGAAGAATGGATTCCGGTTTTGGGTGGACCAGAAGCTGCAGGTTGGCTGATAACGGTTGTCTCTAAGGCGGACCTTTGGTGGGACCGTCGAGATGAGGTTTTAGAGTACTATCGAACGGGCGCCTATTACGAAGCCTTAGGGTCGGCGAAGTCTCTTCATCCGATTGTGTTAGAGTATAGCTCGGTCTTTCAGAAGTATTTTGGCAAAGCACGAATGTCCGGCGACTTTGAAGACAATGATCGAATCAGGGTGAAAGCGCATCTTATAGAAGAGTTGTTAGCAGCGGTTGGAAAGTTCAAGAATGGCTGACTCCATCACGATGGATCGCGATTCGACGCTCAATCGGACTCCGGATGATTTAAGTCGTAGTCTAAGTGATCTTAGCTCGATCACTCTGCTGCTGCAGCGGTATGGCTTCATTGCACTTGTCTTTACGGTCTTTAATCTAGCCTTGTTGATCCTGACTTCGTCCCTTCGGCTTTTGCCGATAGTAGGAGCGCTGGCTAGTGTCGTCATAACGTTTTACTTGCCTTTAATTGCCACACTTATTGCTGTCGTTGCCATCGTTCGGTATGAGACTCTACGAAAGCGTGGGGATGCGCTCTTCGAAGAGATTAGTGACGAGTTGCAATGGAATCTTCGTCAGAATGTTACCGAGACGATCGCAAGAGAAAGACCAGAACTCAATGCGCGTGTGGCCCTCAGATCGTTTGCACGCGCGACGGATTTACCACTCATTCCTGGTAGATACGGGCCTGTCATATACGTGGCGATTAATCTTGTGATTTTATTCGTGGGTTACTATCTGCTCAGCTTGTCTCGCTTTTAAGTTCTAAACGCGTCCTGTCATCTTCCAGCACTTCCTCATTCATTACGTAACGCAACCAACGGATCCACCTCTGCGGCGCGGCGTGCCGGGATGCCGGAGGCGATCAGCGTAACGAGAATTAGCAACACTGAAACCGTGAGAAAAGTGAACGGATCGCTTGGGGCGATACCGAAGAGCAGACTGCGCATCACTCGCGTTGCGGCGAGGGCTACGGTGATACCGAAAATTAGACCCACCGTAACCATTTTCAATCCCTGACCTAGAATCGAGCGAAACACTCTCGCTGGTCCAGCGCCAAGGGCGAGCCGAATGCCTATCTCCTGCGTTCGTTGAGCTACTGAATAGGAGATGACTCCGTAGATACCAGTTGCGGCCAATACTAGCGCTGCGATCGAGAAAGTCGTCAACAGCCGCAGTATGAACCTTCTCGGTCCGACTGCATCTGCCACGTAAGCTTCCAGAGTCTTGATGTTTGAGGTGGCCGCGTCCGGATCGATCTCTCGCAGCTCGCGGCGGAAAGCATTCTGAACAACCTGACTGTCGATCTTCGATCGCACAACCCAGTAGAGACTGTTTGTTACGTGACTGAGGCCGTCCTCATGGACCTGGGCCAGCGGCAAGTACACGTCAAAAGTCGGGTCACCTTCCAAATCCAACTGTTTCACGTCACCAACCACGCCGACAATATGAACCGCTCTTGGTCCAGTATTGTTGTCGTCAATCGCAATCTGATTGCCGATCGCGTCGCCGTTGGGCCAGAGCTTGCGAGCCATCGTCTCGTTGATTAGCACTACGGCGATACTATCGGTGTTGTCGTGTTCGTCGATGTTGCGCCCTTGCCGCAAAGGTATGTTCATCGCTCGAAAATAGTCAGGTGTTGCGACTCGCCACTGTGTCGTGTGTGTTTCGCCCGGCGACATCGCACGGCCGACAACCGTGAAGTCGACACTATGCCGAAGTCCTGTGAGCGGAAGTAGCGAAATCGCTCCTACTGCTTCAACGCCAGGCATCGCTTCGATTCTCGAACCAAGCTGGTCGCAAAACAGATTCAGCGCCGCCCGATTCTTATACTCAGTTTCGGGCAACGAAAGTCTGATTGATAGCACGTCGCTGGTATCGAAACCGGTTTGAATCGCCTGCACGCGCCTGAAACTCTGAATTAGTAATCCTGCGCCGATCAGGAGCAAAGCTGACAAGGCCACCTGGCCCATGACCACAGTGCTACGCCACCGGTTTCCTCGGGCGCGTTCGCCAACTCCTCGACTACTAACACTAAGCTCACCGGTTACCTCACTCTTTGCTGCTTGTAACGCAGGCAGTATTCCGAAGATCAGCGCAGAAACCACAGACGTGAGCACGCCGAAGGCCAACACAATTAGATCGAGATGGATTTCCTGTTCTCTGGGTAGTGGCGTTGGACTAATGGTTAACAGAAATCGAATGCCCCAGCCCGCGAGAAGTATTCCAAGAAAACCTCCGATTGAAGTCAGCATCAAGCTCTCAATTAATAACTGCGTGATCAGTCGCGATGACGTTGCTCCGAGTGCTTTCCGGATTGCCATTTCGCGTTGCCGCGCAGACGCGCGCGCGAGCCACAAGCCGGCGAGATTTGAGCATCCGATCAGCAGCACTAGACCCACTGCTCCTAACAAGACCCAAAGACCTGTTCGAACTCCATCAACCATATTGTCTTGCAACGGCACCAATCGAACTCCGATCTTCTTCACATAGAGTTCGCCAAATTGCTGTCGCTGCTGGTGAACGATCCCGTTCAGATCTGCTTCTGCCTGCTGTGGAGTGACACCGGATTTAAGGCGGGCAATGGCGCGCAGGAAATTCACAGAACTACGCACGGTTCGGAGAGGATCGGCCTCAGGCGCCAAGGGGATCGCGAGTTCGGCTTCCCTGATTGGCAATTCGAATCGCGGCGGAAGAATCCCGACAACCTGGTACGACTTGGTATCCAGAATAATGTTTGTGCCGACGATTTGCTGATTGCCAGCAAACCGCTTACGCCAACAATCATGCGTTAACACGACTACATGCTGTTTGCCGGGTTCGTCATCCTCGGGAAGCAAGGTGCGACCTTGAAACGCGTCTATGCCGAGGAGTTGAAAAATATTGCTGGATACCCGCATCGCTTGCAGGCGTTCAGTTGTTTCAGAACCGGATAGACTGAGTCCAACATTGGTGAAGGCTGCGATCTGATCCAGTGATCGATTCTGATCGCGATAGTCGAGAAAGTCGGGAAGAGTGAACGGCGCGTCATTTCTGTCCGTTCGTCGTGAAGAGACGGTCATCAGTTCGGCCGGGTTTTGAAACGGTAGCGGTCGCAGCAGTACCGAATTCACAACACTAAAAATCGCGGTCGTGGCGCCAATGGCCAACGCCAGGGTAATCACAGCAGTGAGAGCTAGACCACGGTTTTTGAGTATTGACCTGGCGCCAAATCCTAGATCGTGGGAAAGATTGGTTATCATGGCTAAGTGTACTGATCGTCGCTGGGGCTTTTCTGCCAAAGAACCGTCGATTTATGCCGAAATCCAGGAGCAATGCGAGTCTCGTCAAGCGACGTCGAATTGTGATTGTGGTCGTCCCGCCCATTGAGGAAATGGATTTAGTGGCGCCACTACAAGTATTCAGCGCTGCCAACCGTCTCTCTGAACGAAAAATCTATTCACTCGAGATCGCTACCAATGGAAGGGCATTGGAAGTCCCAGGTGAAGGAGGCATGCTCTGTTTCCTCGCTCAGCGCCGCATACAGGAAGTGAAGGGAAGCATCGATTCGGTCCTGCTCGTTTGCGGCGTCGGCACTCGTTTGCTTCGCGATCGCGAGTTATCACAATGGTTGAAAACTATCGCTCCGGCGGTTCGCCGTTTGGGAGGCGTGTGTGTCGGTTCATTTCTACTTGCCGAAGCGGGACTGTTGAATGGCAAGAAGGCGACATCTCACTGGCGCTTCGGAAAAGAACTGGCCAAACGTTATCCGCAGGTACAAGTCGAATCCGAACCGATCTGGGTTAGAGACGGCAACATCTATACATCGGCGGGCATTTCCGCTGGTATCGATCTGGCGTTAGCCTGGGTCGAAGAGGATGGTGGCAGCGCATTGGCCCACGAGGTCGCTCGTGAGTTTGTGTTGTTTCTCCGCCGTCCGGGAGGGCAGGAGCAGTTGAGCGTCTCACTGGCAAAGCAGGCGTCTGACATGCGCAGTATTCAGGAACTTCAGGTTTGGATTGCGGATCACGTTGATGCCAACCTGTCCGTGCAAGCACTTGCCGAACACGTGGCCATGAGTGTTAGAAACTTTGAAAGAGTTTTCAGTCGCGAGATCGGTTGCACGCCGGCACGATACGTGGCTCAAGTGCGTGTTGAGGCGGCTCGGAGAGCGTTGGAAGATACTGATAAGAGCATCGAACAGATTGCGCGCAATTGCGGGTTCGTGAGTGCCGATCTAATGAGGCGTGCTTTTACCCGGTGTATTGGAATTACTCCCGCCCGTTATCGCACGGACAGGTTTTCGCGCAAAGGCGCAAACGCGCAAACAAAATCCTTCGAAACGCGGTAGCGCTTTGCGTCTTTGCGCGAGAAATATTTCCTTGAACTAAACTTTATTGCGCTCGGCCAGCGCTGGCTCGATGCGAAAGTCTCGCACCCCTTTCAGCACACCATTGCTGCTCGATGCGAGACTGATGATATTCGCGAACCGGCCCAGGTCGCGGCTTCGCGTGAGTTCTGCCGTCTGAAGCCGGGGATCGTCTTCAAAATAAAATGATTCGACCCAATGATCGGGACCACCGGGCGCTTGCAGGTGTATGTGAATGTGCATCGGTGGTGGAGAACTCACGTCCCCATAATGAGCTGGTTTGATGGTGCTGAACGAATACTGTCCCGAAGCATTGGACCACAGCGTTCCATTCAACCGCGCCTGCCGCGGATTGTTGACTGGCCGGCTGTAGTATCCAGTGGCGTCCGTGTGATACAGAAACATTTTCACGCCGTGTAGAGGTTTGCCATTCAAGTCGAAGATGGTCCCACTTAAATGAATGCGCGTGCCCGGTTCTTGTGCTGCTGCGATATCTATCGCGGACGGATGCTGAGCTTGTGCTTCGGCCTGATGGCGTGAACAAGCCAAACTCACCGGCGCTGCCGCACAACTGACCGCAAAAACACAAACACTCTTGATAAAGCCTCTACGGTCTTCTACCTCATAAACTCTTCTTGTCATGACGTGTTTCCTCCGGCCGGAACTTACGTTATCAGACGATTCAAAATGCGATTCTGTTCCCAGGATAATTTCGACTGGAGGAGGTCTCCGATCAAATACAGCGCGACCCGAAAATCTGTACGACAGCGTTCTAATTGTTAAGTTCAGCGTCGAGTCGGACCATGGTCTTCTTTATTTCCTTTCTAATCCTAAACGCGCGCAGTCGCAGCGCATTTAGTCCTATTCCTAATTGATTGGCGAACGCTCGTCGATGATCGATCTTGTCTTTTCCTTCCCAGGCGTAATACTTCAGAATTAGTTCACGATCGGCATTTGGAATTACGCTAAGAGCTGTCTCCAACAGCTCGAAGGTATTCTCCGAATCTGGATTGGCGATATTCGTTGGTGGCCAACAAGTTACGCTCAGCTTACTGGCTTTTAGTTCGCGCAGATACTCCATATAGATTTTCCTGGCTACTCCGTAAAAGTATGGAGCCGGATCACCGATAAATGGCGAGGTAAGACTTGCGAGTCGGTGAGCGACACGATCGAATGTGACGTCGGCGAGGTCTTCTGCAAACACACATCGGCGTGCCCTGAACATCGTTATCAATCGAGCGCGAATCGATTCATATTTTCGACCCGCGGAATGCGAGTCAGGGCCCAGCCAATGCAAAAGTCGTTCAAACGGGCTATTCATACTGGCTCCTTTACGCTGCGCTAACCTCAATCTACCGTTCAGTCCTAGTGCTATAATCGAGCCCGAAATTTCACTTAGTTCGCAAAAAATTTCCTACACTCAATAGGACCGACAGGTTTGAGCGAAGAAATTTGGCAGTCACTACTCACTGCTCTCACGCGCGCAGGCTTGGACTACAAGAGTATTCACCGTGTACTTACAGCTTTCTTTGTCTCGCGGGAGTGTGGTGCTGACTCAGAATGGTTGGCGGACGTGACCCTTGATCGAGTTGCGCAAAAGATTCATAAAGGGGAAGTCGTGCGAAGTATCATCGCGTACTCAGGAAAATTCGCCGATCTGGTTTGGAAGGAATACTGTAGAGATCGCGATAGGCTAAGGAAGGCTGTGAGAGATTGGGCGCGTCATCTTCCCGAAAGGCAGGACTTTGAGGAGAAAACTGATCTTCGCCGCAAATGCCAGGAGGCTTGCTTCAAGCAGTTGTCGGAAAGCGAACGTCAGTTGCTGGAGGAATATTACTTGACGGCAAAGGATCGGGAAGTGCTGGCTAGAGATCTTGGCCTTGTGATTGCCACATTAAGGACGAACATTCACCGGCTAAAACTTCGACTAACAAAGTGCGTGGAGATTTGCCGGCGATCGGTTTAAGTTGTTGTCTAACGTCGAAAGGACATCGGATACTGCAAAAAGTTTGCGCAAATGAATGAACTTCGTGTCCAACGTGATGTTTTGTTTCGGTATCTCTTGGGAGTTGCCTCTGATACCGAGCGAGCCGCTGTGGAAGAGCAGCTCTTTGCCGCTGACGCTGATCTCAACGTGTTGCTTCAGGCGGAGGATGAACTCATTGATGATTATGTCAGGGGTGCGCTTAGTACTTCAGATAGACAACTGTTCGAAAGTAGATTTCTTTGCACCAACGAGAGAAAGCAACGGCTAGAGACGGTTCAGTCGTTCGTTCAGGTTTTGGCTCAGACGCACTCTGAGAGATCTGTTTCTTCTGAAGGTCTCGATCGGTCGTTTACCGCACTTCTACGATGGCTGGACACGGATCGTGAGAAAGCGGCAGAAAAATACGAGACCATTCGGAATTCGTTAATTAGAGTTTTTGCATCGCGAGGTTTCACCGATGCTGAAGCGTTAGCTGATGACACCTTTGATAGAGTTGCTTCAAGAGTCGCTGAAATAGTTCAAACGTACGTTGGCGATCCGGCAAGGTACTTTGTTGGGGTAGCAAGAGCAGTGATGCTGGAGGCACAGAAACGACCAGCTCATGCTCTTCTGCCGGTTGTTGTGGGTAATCAGGATGTTTCGGACCAAACGTACAGTTGTCTCGAAAAGTGTTTAGACCAGTTGTCTGAAACCCACCGTGATCTGATTTTGCAATACTATGCAAATGAGCAACGAGGCAAAGTTGCCCAGCGCGCAGAGTTGGCACGCCGTTTAGGAGTATCTTCAAAAGCACTGCAAGTGGAAGTTTATAAGATGAGACGGAAGCTCGAGGCGTGCGTTAGGGCATGTCTTAAGTCGGAGAATAAATAGTCTGTTCCGTTATCTGATAACTTCCCCCGAGCTTTATCCATGCACTACCTCAACTGCCTTCTCGGTCCAACAGTTCGGGTAGTGTCCTAATCTGAGAATGAGAATTTATTTTTCTGAATACTCTCGGATCGGGCGCTCGTCGTTCTAGTTTGCGTCATTTCCTTGGGAGCAAGTTCCAATTGTCTTGGTGTCGGGAGAGTAGAACGCAGCAAATCGCGTATATCTAGTTTTTCTAAATATGTCTCTATAACGAATTATCCCCCAAAAGAAGAGCCGATATTTCGGATCGTGCAGTTTAGCCATATCCGAGTTAGGGATACCAGCAAGCAGGAGTCGTTTTTCATTGGACATCGTGGGAGCAAGGGGAGCGCCCGGAATGATCACCCAATCAAAGGATTCAGCAGTGGCCTCCGGACTTTCGCGCATGTCTCTTACACCGACCTCATGTGCAAACTGTACGTGATGGGCTGGGGTTTGCCCGAAGTTTACGATCTCCATCATAATCTGTTTTTGGAAAGTCAGGGACCACGACTCTGATACTGATATATGCCCGCAGGGTATGAATCGCATGTTCTCTTGCCTGCTCCGACTGCCGCTCAATTTCGTTTCCCTGCCTTTCCATTACCTCCCACTGTCTTCGATAGATATAGGCTTGGATAGCGATAGCCACGAGCACCAAAAGGCTCAGAAAGTTTTGAGTGAAGAACGGAATCCGACCGCTCTCCTGAGCGAAAGTAAAAATCAACAACAGGAAGAGCACGACGAGGCCAAACGCGAAGATTCTTTTCATGCCCGGATCAAGGATCTCGGTTTTCTTGTCTATCTTGTGTTGATCGGAATCAGCTTGCGTATTTTTTGGCATGGCTTAAACCTCTATTGGACTCCCCGCAAATAATTCCCGTACTACGCAAATCGTTGTTGACGGATTATAGTTTCCGTAGTACGGTATTCCCACTGGAGACGGAAACACAATGTCCAACAATCACCTAAGCAAAGACAAACAGATTGCAGTTACGGCGGCACTAGCCGAAGGTAATTCGATCCGGTCTATAGAGAGAATGACCGGGGTGCATCGTGACACGATCATGCGCTTGGGTGTTCGCGTTGGTCAAGGCTGCGCTCGCCTGTTAGATGAAAAGATGCGCGGTCTCGATTGCAAGCGAATCGAACTTGACGAAATTTGGGGCTTCATCGGCAAGAAGGTCCGCCACGTCACGGAGTTTGACGATCCGACGTTTGGTGACGTTTGGACCTACTGCGCGATTGATGCGGAGTCCAAGCTGGTTCCGGCCTACAAGGTTGCAAGTCGGCGCAGCGTGCCGGTGACGGTTGAGTTTATCAGCGACCTTAAATCACGGCTCAACAATCGCATTCAAATTTCCTCCGACGCGATGCGCTCTTACGGTGAGGCTATCGACACCGTGTTCGGTACAGAAGTCGATTACGCGCAGATCGTAAAAACCTACGGCACGGACGAGAGTAAGTACAGCACACCGGAGCGCAAATATAGCCCGTCGCGCATCACGGCAAGCGAGAAAGTCTGGATGCAAGGTCAGCCGGTTGCGAAGTACGTCTCCACGTCTTACGTCGAACGTCTGAATGCTTCTACTCGCTTGCACGTTAAGCGTCTCAATCGGCTAACGCTCGCGTTCTCAAAGAAGCTTGAAAACTTCGAGGCGGCTGTCTCGCTACACTTCGCCGCGTACAACCTCGTGCGCACTCACAGTGCAGTGAAGATGACGCCAGCAATGGCCGCAGGAGTTGAACGTAACTTTGGGTCCTATGGCGATCTAGTCGAGGCAGTTCTATGAGTGACTACATCGCAGAATTACAGTCAGTGTTTTTGAAGCTGCATGGCTGCGATGCGGTGTACCTTGAGACCGTGCCGGTAGTTGAAGAGTTTCAAGGCGAGACGATCTGGCAGGGTGACGTTGAAGTGTTCGATCTCAACGGGCACCCGAAGGCGTCACGCGGTTACGGTTGGGGATATGTAGCAAATGAAGAGGGAGGGCGGCGATACTTCACCGTGTTAGAACTC
>DATNJO010000648.1:0-6926 GCA_035603895.1 Pyrinomonadaceae bacterium | reverse complement strand
TGACGGCCGGCCAGTGCCGACGTCGGGCATGATGCGCCGTGCGATGGAATACGCTCGCGGGTTCGATCTGCCGGTGGTCGATCATTGCCAGGATCACTCGTTAAGCGCGGGCGGCGTGATGCACGAAGGCCGTTGGTCGCTGATTCTTGGTCTCAAAGGAATGCCCGCGGCGGCCGAGGACGTGGACGCTGTTCGCGATTGTGTTCTCGCAAAGCTGACCGGCGCTAAAGTTCACATCGCACACGTTTCAACACGCGGCGCGATCGAAGCCCTGCGCCAAGCCAAAAACGACGGTTTACAGGTTAGTTGCGAAGTCACGCCACACCATTGGACGCTCACCGATGAAGCCGTCGCGGAATACGACACGAACACAAAGATGAGCCCGCCGTTACGCAGCCGCGAACACGTGGACGCGATTCTCGAAGCGATGAAAGACGGCACGATCGACGCGATTGCCACCGATCACGCGCCGCATCACCTGGATGAAAAGGGTTTGGAATTTGACCAGGCGCCGTTTGGTATCACGGGTCTCGAAACCGCCGTGGGCCTCGCGTTTGACCTCGTTCATCAGGGCCTGATTAATTTAGAACGCGTCGTCGAAATGTGCTCGACGAATCCGGCGCAAATCTTCGGTTTGACCGATCGCGGCTCGCTGAAAAAAGGTTCCCACGCGGACGTTACGATTCTCGATCCGCAACTGGAATGGGTGTTCGACGTCAACCGTTCCAAGTCAAAGAGCCGTAACACGCCGTTTCACGGACGCGCAATGCAAGGCGCCGCTGTGGCCACGGTCGTGGGCGGCCGGTTGGTCTATCTGCATCCTGACTACACTCGCCTCAACGAACCGCAGCAGCGCGGGGCAACCGCCGGTAGTCGCGGATCGAAAACGTAAAACAGCACACTTCCGACAACACAAAATCATTGCCAATCCGGAGACGCGGCCCTAAAATGCTCCGGACCTGTTCCCAAACTAAATTTTTCCTAGACCCCTACAACACCACGGAGGTCACGATGAAGAGTAAGCTTGGTAGCCTTACCGGTATTGCCGCACTCGTCATTATGCTGATCGCTCCTGTGTGCGTAGCTGACAAAAGCTCGGCCAGGCTGCTGAAGCAACAAGAGCGCTATACCCTTTCTCTGGAGTTGGAGTTCACCAAGAAAGAGCAGAACCCGCTTGAACACGCTATTTCAGTCCTCTTTGACGTTGGTCCAAACGGGTATGCAACCGGATTCCTTGTAGGCAACGGACTGGTAATGACTGCCTATCACGTGATCTCGGGAAACCTGAGCACCACCAAGAAGGTGATGCTGGGTTTCAAATCGTCTGACGAGCTTGCCGTCAAGGTTTATGTCGACGGTTGTCGGGCGAAAGTGATCAAAGTGGACAAGGAAGCGGATCTCGCTTTGCTCGAAATGTGCCGCAATTCCAAGGATGCCAAGGCCCCAACGTTCCAAACGGCGCCGGTTAAGGACGACAAACTCTTTCTCATCGCGAGACCTCATGGTGACAAAGTGGTGAGCCACGGCAGCTTTTACGGAAACTACATGCTGGGCAATCAGGAATACTGGTCGGTGAAGATCGACAGTCGCGATGGTTTCTCGGGCAGCCCGGTTTACAACTCGAAGGCTGAAGTTGTCGGCGTCTTCAGCGGCTACGATTGGTCGCAGAAGCTGGCGCTGATCAGTCCGAGCACGCGGGCGCAAAAGCTTCTTGATGCGTACAACGAAGAATTAAACGCCAAACCAACGCAGCCCTAATTTGACAGGATTTCAGAATTCACAAGATTGAAATCCTGTAGGTTTGTTAATCCTGTCTACTTTTTCTCGAGGTGGTTTCGGAGTGAGCGCTTCAGGTGCTCGCGGTGGACTTCCTTGATCAAGTAAAGCTCGGGGATGTGGATGCCGCGCATTGAGCGTCCGGCGATCTGTGCCGAGACGACGAGATAGTTTGCGAGTTGATTGGCTGCCAGTTGCCAGCGTGGCAACGCGCGGTGCTCGAAGTAAAAACCGGCCTCCAGCTTTACCCTCAGTTTCTCATCCGATGACCAGCGCTTCATCGAACTCTGCCCGCCGTGGTGAAGCACGACCGCTTCTGGCACAAACATCAGTTTCCAATCGGTTCTCGTGATCCGCCAGCACCACTCGTTGTCTTCCGAGTACATGTGGAAACGTTCGTCAAAGCCGCCCACTTCATCGATCATCTGCCGCCGAGCAAGGATTGCAGCGCCGCTGAGCATCGGCACGCAACGCTGGCGATTGTGATCCCAATGCCGTCCGAGAAGCAGTTCGCCGCGAAAGCGTGGCGGCAGCAGATAGTAGAGTTTTAGTTGCGAAAGGATCGTGTGCCAAACGCGCGGCGGATTGAAAAACGCGCTGATTTGCAGCGACCCGTCAGTGTTCAGGATCTTTGGTCCGCACGCACCGATCGTCGAGTCGGAGACCATCGTGCGCATCAACGTATCGATTGTTCCCGGATGAACTTCGGTGTCGAGATTGAGCAGAAAGACAAACGGCGAATCAGTCAGGGTGAACGCCTGATTGTTAGCGGCGCCGAAGCCACGGTTTTCCGCGTTGTTGAAGATCCTAAGTTGCTGGTTGGAATTTAAGAACGTCCCCGCTTCGCTCGCATTCAACAGCGCGAGACTTTCGTCGGTCGAAGCGTTATCGATGATTACGACTTCATAAGTGACGCGCGGCTTGGAACTGACAATCGTCTCCACGCACCGCCGCAAAAGATCGCCGCCATTCCAGTTGACGATGATGATCGAGAGCTCAGTGTTCAAGAAACCAGGTCCTTAGCGGCGCTCTTAAAACCATTTGCATACTCGTGATAACGCATTGTCAGTAACTCGCGCAAGATGCGCGGCACGCGGCTGAGCCGCTTTCGCGGCAAGTTGGCGCGCACGTCGAGATGATGCGAATAGTTTCCGGCAAACGCGAGTGCGCGGCGGCAGTCAAACGAGTTCTGTTGCGCGATCAGACGTTCCTCCAATACCGAGAGTATTTCGTGCAAATCGGTGACTGAAACGCGCCGGCGCAAAGCGGATTCGAGCGCTTGTAAGCCGCGTTCAGGTTGTGCGACTCGGCGCTTCGGCGCGCCGATCTGTTGTCGTTCGTGCTGGCGGTACTTGATTAACGGCTCTTCAATAAACACTACGTCGGCGACTGTTGCAACCATCAGGGCAATCCAGCCGTCGTGAATCATGGCGATGTTTGTCGGAATCGGCAGCACCAGCTTTACGTAATCGGAACGAAAAGCCATCGTGGCGCCGGTCACGGTCCAACCATATATCAGTACGTCGAGCGATCTTCCTTCCCGCACCAGTTTCTGTTTTGGTGCGTCGAAACCGACGGCATTCCAGACTCGCTGGTTTAGTGGTTTCAGATTTTTATCGACCAGCTCGGCGTCGGAAAATACCAAACCAACGGCCGGTTTGTCGCTGAAAGATTGCTCGATGCGTTCCAGCTTGTCGCTGTGCCAAACGTCGTCCTGATCGCTCAACGCGATCACGTCGCCGGTGCACAAGCCAATCGCCCGTTCGAAGTTCTTAACCGAACCGATGTTCTCATCGGAAAAATAGAGCGAAACAGGAATCCGAGACGTTCTCGCGAACGACTCGAGAACGGCGCGCGTTTTGTCCGTCGAGGCGTCGTCGCAGATGATCAGCTCATCGGGGTGACGCGTCTGTTCGGCGATGCTGGCCAACTGCGCGGGCAAATAATCGGCGCCGTTGTAAGTACACATCGCCACGGAAATTCGCATACGGCGCATTCTACATCTTAGGTTAAACCGTGGCTAATAAACCTTTCTCTGGGAGCGCAGGCGGCCCGCCTGCAACCTCACGGCAGCGTCCTTGAACCTTGCGGGCGGGCCGCCCGCGCTCCCAATTAATAGACCTTCCGCTCCTGGACCTTTTCCTTCGTCGCGAGACTAAAACGCGGCTCCGCGGTTCCGCTGCCGGAGATCATCCCTGCCACGTACTCGCCGACTGCCGGACCGTGCTTGAAGCCGTGGCCCGATCCGCCGCCAACGAGCCAAACATTCTCGAAGGTCGGGTGACGATCGATCAGGAAGTCGCCGTTGGACGTGTTTTCGTACTGGCAAACGCGTGTTTCAGTCACCGGCGCATCGGCGAGCATTGGCAGACGGCGGGCGAGATACTCGCGCACCGCTTTCGTCGATTCGGCGGCGACGATACGTTCGCCCCAATCGGGATCGAACTCTGGTCCATGTTCGTCGATCGCGATCTTGGCGCCACGGCCGTCGAGCGCGGGCATTCCGTAAACCAGGTCGTTGAAGTCGACCCACGTCGGTAGTTGCGGTGCTTTGAAGTGATCGCCGGGAGGTACGCCGAGAAAGAAGACCTCTTGTTTCGTAACCTGAATCAGTCCGCCGAGTAGATCGGGGAAGAGTTTTGGCAGCCACGGGCCACAGGCAAAGACGAGATGCTTTGCCGCGATCTCTCGGCCCGAAGTTGTGCGCACGTTTCGATCAGTAATCGGCGCCGCGATCGATTCCTCGAGATAATCGACTCCGTTTGCGCGTGCCTTCAACGCCACCGCCTGCACTGCACGGCGCGCCATCAGCACGCCTGCGTCGGGTTCGAAAACTGCCCAGTCGACGCCATCAAACTTTAACTGCGGAAAACGCTCGCGGAGTTCGTTGAGGTTCAGTCGTTCGGCTCTCGCGCCAACCGCCAGTAGGTTCTCGAGCGTTGCTTCGCAATAAGAATCCGGTTCACGCGCGAGCCAAAGTACCCCGGTGCGGTGAAAGAGCGGAGTTTGACTGTCACACTCGGCAAAGAACTGTTCCCACATTTGTAACGATCGTTGTGCCGAGCGCATGTAGATCTCGTCCGGACCATAACCCAAACGCATGATGCGCGACTCGCCACCGGAACTCGCCCGGCTATTTCCCGGTCCATACCCGTCGAGCAACAACACCGATGCGCCCGCCTGATTGAGTTGATATGCGCTCCAGACGCCAAACACACCCGCGCCGATCACCGCGACGTCGTAGTTCGATTGCATGTGCGAATTGTACTCGGTAATCTTTAACGCCAACATGTCTGAATTGGAAATTGGCGCTACTGCCACCGCCGAACTCGTCGTTGGACCACAAGATCTCGCCAGTTCTATCTCAAACGAACACGGCGACGCCTTTCCCGCAGTGCTCGCCACCGCGCGAATGGTTGCGTTGATGGAAACTGCCGCCGCGCGAGTGATGCAACCGCTACTTGGCCCAGGCGAGCTGTCGGTCGGCGTCACTGTCGACATCACACACACTGCGCCTACGCCGCCGGGAGTTCTCGTTACAGCGACGGGTCGCTACCTGGGTCGCGAAGGGAAGTTGTTTGTCTTTGAGATCAGCGCTCACGATGAGGGCGGCGAGATCGGGCGTGGCTCGCACAAACGAGCTATCGTGGAAACCGAGCGTCTTCAGCGCTCAGCCACAAAACGTAATCCACAGATTACACAGATTTCTGAGTAAGCTGCGTAATCTGTGGATGGTTTTCTAACGTGCCTGTTCGCCTTCGACGATCAACTCGCTCTTGACGCTGAACAAACCCGGCACGCCGCGCGCGCGAATGTAAGCCTGCTGCGCGTCGCCTCTGTTCGCAACGACGCCTTTCAACGTAGCGTGGCCGCGTTTCACGATCAGGTGAATCGGCGGCACTGACTGCGTCGCATAGCGAAACAGCGGCGAGTTTGAGTTATAGATCGCGCGATACAACGCGCGTCTTGCTCGATCGTCTGACGGCGAAACTGGCAACACTTCAATCTGATTCATCACTCCCGAAACGCCGTCGATGTCTTTTACGCGGCCTTCCGCATCCGACTTCGTGGTCGGCCGGACCACCTGTCCGCGCAGGATCACGGTTCCGTTGTTTTGCACTTCATATTCGAGCCAGTCGAACACGCCGTAGTAAGGCAGTGTCACGAGTTCGTGTCTGACTTCCTTCACGAGGCGCGGATTCGACTGGCCCATCGCCTCGTGGGCCGTAGCAATAATTCCAGAAAACAGGACCAGAAGAAGCAATCTGGTTAGCTTTTGATACATAGCACACAACCTCCAACCCTTTAGCTGTAGTTAAAAAGGTTGTCGTGCCTGTGGGTATTTCCTGCCGATTTTGTTAAAGGAGTTTGTGAAAACAGAAACGCCAGCCACCGTCGTCGGCCGCTGGCGTGAATTTATGGGAAATGCACGGTTTTTTACTGGCCGATCGGTGGATCGGTCGCAGTGGCTGGCTGCTCGCGGTTTACGTGAATCGTGTTGCTGTCAGACTCGACGTAGTAATGATTGGTGCCGGTGGCGCCAGTACCGCTTGCCACTTGTGGATCGGCGTTGATGGTATAACCGGGCTGAGCGGAAGTGGACTTCGGAATGATCTTCATATTGTAGACGTAGCCGTCGACGACTGGCGTGGTGCCATCGAAACGGGTGTCGAGAAGTCCGTCCTTGCGCATTTCTTCAAACGAGCCAAACGCGCTGCGCTGGTGTGAGTTGAAGTAAAGCATCTGTTGTTCGGCGATCGAGCGCAGTGTCTTGATTGCTGCGGCTTCGTTGGCCGCACGGATGGCCGCGCGATAGCCGGCGATACCAACACCGATCAGGATGCCGATGATCGCGATCACGATCATCAACTCGATGAGCGAGAAGCCGCGCTGGTTCTTATCGCGTCTGGCGTTCTGGTTCTGAATCAGGGGTTTCATTAGTGCCTCCTCGGGCGAATTACACGAGGTCGTGAGTCCTAAGTTCCGCTTTCTGCCTCGTTCGCCCAACTCCGGCGGTAGTCTACTACAGAACCTTGCGCAGGACCCAATGTGTCAGAATCCCACCAACGCAGTTGGTGGTACTTTGAGAGTTTACCTACGTGCTGTGTAGGCTGACGTCTGAAGTACCACCAACTGCGTTGGTGGGATTC
>DATNJO010000647.1:0-2805 GCA_035603895.1 Pyrinomonadaceae bacterium | reverse complement strand
GATCGGCCGTGTATTGCGTTTGCAAAAAGGCGCGCACGACGTTTACCGCGCGGAGATCGAAGACGGCGATCTCGAACGCGAACGACGGCGCTTTCGCGCAGCGGTGAGACTCTCGCGACGACAACTCGAAACGATCAAGCAGCGGGCCGAAAAGGAACTGGGCCGCGGTCACGCCTACATCTTCGACGCGCACCTGCTTTTTCTCGAAGACGCGAAACTCACGCGCGACGTTGAAGATTACATCGTGCGCGAACATTCCAACGCCGAGTGGGCCACGAAGGTGGTGGGCGATCGTCTGTTGTCGATCTACGCGCAGATGAACGACGAGTATTTACGCGAGCGCGGGTCAGATATCGAAGACGTGATTCAACGGCTTTTGGCCAACCTGACCGGCGAGGGTTTGAAGTATCCAAACCTTTCGGAAGACGCTGTGATCGTGTCTCCTGATTTGCTTCCGTCGACAGTCGCCGAACTTGATTTGAATCACGTGAAAGCAATCGCCACGGACTCCGGCGGTTGGACGTCGCACATGGCGATCATCGCGCGTGGTTTGGGACTGACCGCGGTGGTTGGACTTCGTGATTTCTATCAGCGCACGCGCACGGGCGATCGGATCATCGTCGACGCGCGTCACGGAGAAGTGATACTGCATCCGGCGAAGGAAACGATCGGACAGTTTGAATTCACCACGCCGCGTCGCGAAAGCGAAGGTGCGGCGGCAGTTGAAACTGGGCCGGTCACGACGCGTGACGATGTGCGCGTCGCGTTACGTGCGAATGTCGAGCTGCCGGCGGAATTTCAGGCGGTGAAAAAGTTTGGTGCCTGTGGTGTTGGTCTGTTCCGTTCCGAGTTTCTCTTGTCGCGCCCGGGGCTGATGAATTCCGAAGAGGATCAGTACGAAGCTTACAAAGCACTCGCCGAAGCAGCGGGAGACGACGGCGCGATCGTGCGGCTGTTTGATGTCGGCGGCGAGCTCGGAAACGACACGGGCCAGCACGAACGCAATCCAGCGCTCGGCTTGCGGGCAGTCCGGTTCGCTTTACGAAACAAACACGTGATGCGTACGCAGGTGCGTGCGATTCTCAGAGCAGCCGCAGTTGGAAAGTTGAGTCTCGTGATTCCGATGGTCGCGGACCTGGCGGACGTAAAAGCCGCGAAGAAACTGATCGCGGAAGAGGTAGAGGTTCTCAGAACGCGCGGAGATTCGTTCGTCGAAGTCCCGATCGGCGCCATGATCGAAGTGCCATCAGCAGTTTTGACTGCGGAGAAGATCGCGACCGAACTCGATTTCTTCGAACTCGGCACGAACGATTTGGTCCAATACACGCTCGCCGTCGATCGCGGCAACGATCAGGTCGCCGGTTGGTTTCGCACGCTGCATCCCGCAGTGCTCTACGGCATCAAGCGAACGCTACAAGCCGGCAGCGACGCACAAATTCCGGTGATTGTTTGCGGCGAGATGGCTTCGACCCCGGCGTATGCCGTTCTGCTGACCGGCCTCGGCGCGACGGACATGAGCATGACACCGGCGATGATCCCGCGCGTTAGATCGGTCCTGGAGCAGATCGAAACGAGTGAAGCGCGAACGATCGCCGAACGCTGCCTCGCCGCCGCGAGTGCAGATGAAGTCGAAGAGATCGTGCGCGACGAGTTCAAAACGCGCTGGCCGGAACTGTTTCCACCCAATATGCTTCCGCGACCGATCGAAAACTAGCATGAAGCCCCGCTCGCAGCTTGTAAACTTACTCATCGGCAAGTCGATTCTCGAGATCGTACTGGTCGGCACGCTCGCGGTCGTTGTTTACCTGAACGCGTTTCCGCCGACGTTTCAGGGCTGGGGTGAGATCGTCGTCGACACGCACTCTATAGCTGGCTGGACCGTAAACTATGCTGCGCCGTGGGACCGTGTGGAAGTGCAACTCTTCATCGACGACAAACTCTACGGCACGCAGGTGGCCCAACTCTCGCGGCCAGACGTGTCCGCTGCCGGATGGGCCAAAGATGAGTGGCATGGTTACAACTTCCCGGTTTCCGGATTGCCGGCGGGAAATCATGAAGCACGGGTGTACGCGCTACACCGAAACGGTGAACGGTTGACGTTGCAGTTGTTGGGAAATCCGATTCAGTTTGCAGTAAGCGGAGACGGAGCTTGGCAGAAGAGGTAAACGCAAACGGGATCAGTGGCCGCGCGTTGGCGGCGTGGGAGATCGTGTCCGTGGTCCTATCGTGTTTGATCGCGGAGTGGGTCGTGCTCGCGTTTGCCGGTGGGAACAAGATCGTACTCGCGATTCCAGTCGCGCTTGCCCTGGCGTTAATGTTCTTTTCCCATCGCGTTTACGGCGAGAGTGCGCGTGATGTCGGGTTTCGTTTAGACAACTTTGTTCCAGCCGTTAGATTGTTAACAGTTCCTACGGTGCTGGCGGTTATCATCATCGTTCTCGCGTCGTATCGATACGCAGCAAACGATCCGTGGCGTTGGCGATTCTTGCTGCTGCCGCTGTGGGCGTTGTTTCAGCAGTATGTGCTTCAGGGTTATTTGAATCGACGAGCCCAGATAGTTTTTGGACCCGGCTGGCAGAGCGCGCTGTTGACGGCTGGTCTTTTTGCGGTGGTTCACCTGCCAAACCCGTTGCTGGCGCTGCTGACTTTCATCGGCGGGGTGATTTGGGCCAAAATCTACCAAAAACAGCCAAATTTGTATGCAATCGCACTTTCTCACGCTCTCACATCACTGGCTATTGCTGTTTTCCTGCCATCAGCATGGGCAAACAACCTCCGTGTCGGGTTCAAATTTTTTGGCTGATT
>DATNJO010000646.1:0-2445 GCA_035603895.1 Pyrinomonadaceae bacterium | reverse complement strand
CAACCCAGGGAATCAAGTACGCGACCGGCGTTGGTTTGCTTTACGACATCACGGTCGGCGCCGTGAAGTTCGAGCGCACGAGGAAAGATCCGACCGTGAAGAGCGTCAAGTTTGTTTCTGAGAATCCCGAAGAGAAGTTTTTCAGCACGTTGAAGGAATTTCGTTTTGCTGACGGTGGGGCTTTCGATTTTCGTGGCTCGAGAGAGTTTTCGATTGGCGCAAGCCATGAAACTCTTTCCGACTCCAACGAACGCGCGTCAAAGGGTTTCGTCAGCACGATGGAAATGAACGGTAGGATTAGTTTCGCTTTGAAACTCGACTGGTTCTTTGTGAAACCGGTTGGACTAACCGATCCTGACGACGACGATCAACCGTATCGATTTGCGCCGCGGCATGGACGCACACTGAAAACGTTGAACTACGCGTTGAAGGATCGCATATCGGATCACAGCGCGATGATCGTCGATATGCCACTCGACAACCCGGCGCTCAACAACTAGCGCTCGGCAACAAGACCGTTACGTTTGGTTTCGTTTTCATGCGGGCTCTTCTCGCCGCGTTCCTTCGCTTCGGGCGCGCCGCGTTCTGCCGCGGCGTTTTCGATCTCCGAGTTTATTTCACCACCGATTAAAACAGCCGCGCCAGTGAAGTAGAGCCACAGCATCAGGATGATCACGGCTCCGAGCGAACCGTAGGTCTTGCTGTAGGAATCGAAAAACTCGAGATAAACGCGAAAACCGAGCGAAACTAACAGCCACAAAACGACGCCAATCAGCGCGCCCGGCGTGAGCCATTGCCATTTCTGCTCGCGCAGATCGGGCGCGAAGTAGTAGATCAAAGCAAACGCGAGGATCATGAACGCGAATACGAGCGGCCATTGAACGATCTTCCACGCCGTAGCGAACTGCGAACCAAAACCGTAATGGTTCGCCACGCCTTCCGCGATGTGTCCCCCCGCGACTACTAAAAGCAAAGCCGCGACGATCAATATCGACAGTGTGACTGTCAGCGTGATGGATACAAGCCGTTGCTTCCACCACGGACGGCCTTCCTCAACGTCGTAAGTGGCGTTCAGTGAATCAGTGATTGCGCTCATGCCGTTCGACGCTGCCCAAAGCGCTGCGAGTAGACCGAACGAGAGTTTTCCGCCGCCACTCGCCTGAGACACTTCCAGCATCGTTGCGTTGACGAGTTGAAACGCAGACGGCGGCATGATGCGCGAGAGATAACTGAAGAGCTGCTGACGTGTGCCCAGGTCGGAACCGAGGACGAGACCTATGGCCGAAGTCATGAAGATCAACAAAGGAAAGAGTGCGAGCAGGAAGTAGTACGAGAGTTCAGCGGCACGCCCGAAGAGGCGATCGTTGTTGGCTTCTTTCCAAACTCGTTTGCTTAACTCAAACCAACTGATATTGCGGAGCGCCCAAAGCGATTTCATGGCACTCTGCTCCTTTCGTCGTGCGTTTATCCAGTCGCCACGCTTACTCACGTCGTGAGCAGTGCAACGTTGAATCTTGTGCTTTTTGTGGCAAAAAGAAAAGGTGAGCCACGCGAGCGGCTCACCCTGGATGTAGTCGTTGCATCACTGCTTCGATGAACGTTTCTTCGACGAACGCTTCTTTGTAGATCCTTTCTTCGAACCCTTCTTCGATCCTTTTTTAGATCCCTTCTTCGAGCCTTTCCTGGCTGGAACCTTCCCGCCTTCACGGCGTGCTTCCGACAGCCCGATCGCGATCGCCTGTTTCTTACTCGTTACTTTCTTGCCCGAGCGGCCGCTCTTCAGCGTTCCCTCTTTGCGCTCGTGCATCGCCTTCTCAACTTTTTCGCCGGCCTTCTTACCGTATCTTGCCATTCGCCATTACCTCCCGGGATCGTTTACATCAACCACTACAGTTCTCGATGATCGATGTCGATCACAGTTGTAACGCTGGACCATGCATTAGTCCTGTTAAAACGTACAAGTTTGTGTGGCAAATTGTAGACGGCCCACAAAGCTTAGCGATGCTGCCGCGTGGCTATTGTCCCTTACCGGCTCTCTTCTCTTTCGCACGCCATTCCGGTTTGCGTTCCGGGCTCGCTTCAGACAGCCCACGCTTCACACCTTCTGCATCGAAATCAGTGCCGTAGACCGGAGTATCCGGCTGCTGTCTCCACGACTCATCAATACTGCCGGCATCAACACCGTCGAAACCAAGCTCATCGACCAGCTCGAGCACTCTTGCTTTCGCTTGTTTGTCGTCGCCTGCAACCGGCAACGCAATTCGTCCCGATGTGCCTGACGGACGTCCCAGTCGCAGCAGATGATCGGCGTAGATGTTGTTGAAGGCTTTGATCACCGGTCGTCCGAGTTGCTCCGAAACCCAACGGCTTTCGGTTGCGCCCTGTTCGATGCCGTCGATTTTTCCATCACGTTGCTGCGGGTAGTAGTTGCCGGTGTCCACCACG
>DATNJO010000645.1:0-6579 GCA_035603895.1 Pyrinomonadaceae bacterium | reverse complement strand
GTAGGCATTGTCCTAAAACCGCATCAACCTCAAGCTCTGAAAACGATTTGCGAGTTGACCGTGTGGTTGGGCCAACGAGGCATTCAGCTCGTCGGTGGACCGCAGATCGAACGCGAACGCATCGAGCACGAAACCGGTTGCGCCGTCCATGAAGTCGAGCTTGACGCGCTCGCCGGCGCCTCGGATCTTGTGCTGGTTCTCGGCGGCGACGGCACGATGATCGCGACCTCGCGATTGATCGGGGACGAAGAAGTGCCCGTGATCGGCGTCAACTATGGCGGGCTGGGTTACCTGACCGAGTTTCGCATCGAAGAACTCTACGACGCGCTCGAGATGATCCTTGCTGGTAATTATCGTCTCGATAAGCGCGTGATGCTGGAAGTCGAACTGCACCGTGGTGATGAAGTCGTCAATCGCAATCGCGTGCTGAACGACGTGGTCATCAACAAGTCGGCACTCGCGCGCATCATCGAGATCGAAGCTTATTTGAATCGCCAGTATGTGAGTGCGTTTCGCGCGGACGGACTGATCGTTTCCACGCCCACGGGTTCGACCGCCTACAACCTTTCGGCCGGAGGACCGTTGATCTTTCCTTCGATGAACGCGGTGGTAATCACGCCGATCTGTCCGTTTACACTTTCCAACCGCCCGCTCGTCGTGCCTGACGATGCCGTGATCGAATTGCTAATGAAGACGGCTCACGAAGAGGTCGCATTGACGCTCGACGGGCAGGTTGGGTTTCCACTCACGGTCAACGATCGCGCTGTTATTCGCAAGAGCCGCACGACTTTTAACCTGATTCAGCCAAGCAACCGAAACTACTTCGACGTTTTGCGCGACAAGCTGCGCTGGGGCCGCTAACCGATGCCTGAAAACAACGACAACCAACACACACCTGACCGACTCGAGCGCGATGCCTTTGAACGCGAAATAAACACGGACCTCGACGAGGAGACTCCCGACAAGCCGAAAGGCATCGCGCTGCACACGAAAATTCTCATCGGTTTGCTGATCGGTGTAGTTGCGGGCGTTGCGGTTAATCGTATGTTCGGCGGCGATCACCCGCGCGTGGCATGGGTGATCGACAACATCACGAATCCGGTGGGCCAACTGTTTCTGCGGTTGTTGTTGATGATCGTGGTGTTGCTCGTGTTTTCGTCACTCGTCGTAGGCGTCGCGGGCATTGGCGATATTCGCAAACTCGGGCGCGTCGGTTTGAAGTCGTTTGGTTACTGTCTCGTGATCTCAGCGATCTCGGTCGCGATCGGTATCACACTCGCAAACACGATCCGGCCGGGTGAGCGCATCGATCCGGCTACCTCGGCGGCTTTGCAGCAACGTTTTGCGAGTGCCGCTACGAAAACCGTCGAAGACGCGACGAAAACGAGCGGTGCGGCGCCGAGCCCGTTGATGCAGGTGGTCGAGACGATCGTTCCGAAGAATCCGTTCTACGCCGTCGCGGGTAAAGAAGATCCGAACATGTTGCACCTCATGTTCGTCGGACTGGTGATCGGCATCGCGATCACTTTGCTGCCGGTGACGGTTACGGCGCCGGTGCTGCGTGTGCTCGAAGGTCTTTACGAGATCACCGCGAAGATCATCGAGATGATCATGAAGTTTGCGCCTTACGCGGTGGCCTGTTTGCTCTTCACCACCACGGCACGATTCGGACTCGATCTGCTTCAGGCGCTCGCGTGGTTTGTGCTGACAGTTTTGCTCGGATTGTCGATTCACATGTTTGGCGTTTACTCGCTTTCGATCTGGTTCCTGTCGCGCATCTCGCCACTCGAGTTTTTCCGGCGCATCAAGACGGTAATCCTGACGGCGTTTTCCACGTCGTCGTCAAACGCCACGCTGCCCACCGCGCTGCGTGTTTCTGAACGAAATCTCGGCGTGCCGCAGGAGATCAACAGCTTCGTGTTGACGGTCGGTGCCACCGCGAATCAAAACGGCACCGCGTTGTACGAAGGAGTGACAGTGTTGTTTCTGGCCCAACTCGCGGGCGTCGATCTGAGCCTGGGCCAACAGTTGATGGTGGTCTATCTCGCGATTCTCGGCGGCATCGGCACTGCGGGTGTTCCTTCCGGATCGATTCCGTTCATCGTCGGCGTGCTGGTTACGATCGGCGTCAACCCGGCGCTGATCGCGATCATCATCGGCGTGGACCGCATCCTCGACATGTGCCGCACGACGCTCAACGTCACCGGCGATCTCACGGCCGCGACGTTCGTCGCGCGCTCTGAGGGTTATGAATTATTGCGTCCTCACGAGCCGGCGATTGTTCATGCCGGTGTTCCACTTGCCCCCAATGTGATCAATCGCGCGGATTAACGGTTTAGTAACCTTAGCGTCACACTCTGCACACAAGGCGTGCGTAAATTTCCCGGACGTTTTCAAACGGTGTAAGAGACCATGGTTCTTCCGCTCTACGACGACAATACCGACCGGCATTCGACGCCTTTCGTCAACTACGCGATTATCGCGCTGAACATCTTTGTCTTTATCGTCCTGCAAAGCACCAGCGACACGTTCACTTACGCGTTCTCGACAGTGCCGCTGGAGATCATTACCGGTCACGACGTAGTGACTGCGGGCCGCGACGTGATTTATATGGGTCAGCATGTGACGATCCCGGGCTTGGGCCGGACGCCGGGGTCGGTTTACCTGACGCTCTTCACTTCGATGTTCATGCATGGCGGCTGGGCGCATCTCGGCGGTAATATGCTCTTCCTTTGGATCTTCGGCGACAACATCGAAGATCGCCTGGGCCACATTCGCTATCTCGTTTTCTATCTGCTTTGTGGAGTGATCGCGTCGTTGGCCCACGTGTTTACGACTTACGCTTTCGCGACTAGCGAAGCGAGTCTTTTGGTGCCGAGTCTTGGTGCTTCAGGGGCGATTTCCGGTGTTTTGGGTGGTTACATTCTGCTTCATCCTTCGCGCAGTGTTGGGGTGATTCTCTTCAATGTGATCACTCGTGTTCCCGCGTGGGTGGCGATTGGGATGTGGTTTGCTTTCCAGTTAATCAGCAGTCTGGGCGTGCTGGGTGGCGGCACGCAGCAGGGCGGCGTGGCTTATGCCGCACACGTTGGCGGCTTCATTGCGGGTTTGGTCCTGATCAAGTTTTTCGATATAGGGCGCGGTAGGGTAACATCTAGTCCCTACTGAAATGAATCAGCAATGCCTGGACATCCAATCGACTCCGCGCGCGGAAATGAACCTCTTTCCGCTCGACACGTTTGCGTACGAATTCGTTGGCAACGAAATCAAGATTAACTTCGAAATACCTGAATTTACGGCCATCTGCCCGTTTTCAGACTTTCCCGATTTCGCCGTCATTCGCATCGAATACGTTCCCAACGAACGCTGTATCGAGCTGAAAAGTCTGAAGCTCTACATCAACTCGTTTCGCAACGTGAAGATCTTTCACGAACACGTGATCAATATCATCCTCGAAGACTTCGTCGCTGCCTGCGATCCGTTGGGTGTGGAGATCGAAGGTGACTTCCATGTGCGCGGCAACATCAAGACCGTCGTGCGCACCTCCTATAAAAAGTCTTGAGCAATCTGTGGGGCCGTTACAGACGACTGCCGCGCAACGTGGTCGCGATTGGTCTCGTTAGCCTGCTTAACGACGCATCGAGCGAAATAATTTATCCACTGCTGCCGATTTTCCTCACGGTTGGTCTGGGTGCGTCTGCCGCGGCCATCGGCATGATCGAAGGACTCGCGGAATCGATCTCGAGTCTGTTGAAACTCTTCGCCGGTTACTTCAGCGATCGTTTGGGGAAACGAAAGTGGCTCGTGGTTGGCGGTTACGCACTCGCATCGCTCGTCAGGCCGTTTCTCGGTTTTGCAAACAACTGGCACCAGGTGCTGGCGATTCGACTCACGGATCGCGTCGGCAAGGGAGTTCGTACTGCACCGCGCGATGCGATGATTGCCGACACGGTAACGACGGAACAGCGCGGGCTGGCGTTCGGGTTTCATCGCGCGATGGATCACGGCGGTGCGATGATCGGACCTTTGATTGGCTACGTGCTGGTGGTTTTGTTTGTGGCAAACCGCGCTACGCCGACGGCGCGAGAGTTTACGACGATCTTTCTGGTTGCTTCAGTGCCCGCGATCCTCGCGGTGTTGGTGGCGATCTTCTTCATGCGCGAGACGCAGGTGCACGCCGAACGGCCGAAGGAAGTGCCGAAGCTTTCATTGCGCGGCTTCGACGGCAACTTCAAACGTTTTCTCGTGATCCTCGCGCTATTCACGCTTTCCAACTCGTCTGACAGTTTTTTGCTGTTGCGCGCGAGTGAATCGGGAGTTTCTTTCATTTTCATTCCGTTGTTGTGGGCGGCACATCACGGAACGAAGGTTCTGAGTTCGTTGTATGGTGGGGACCTTTCGGATCGTATCGGACGCAAACGATTGATCGTTTCAGGCTGGATACTTTATGCCGCGGTTTATGCGGGTTTTGCTTTTGCGACCCATGCGGTTTCCATTTGGGTTCTCTTTTTAATCTATGGAATTTACTTCGGGTTGGCTGAAGGCGCTGAGAAAGCTTTGGTTGCCGATCTCGTGCGACCCGAACAACGCGGAACCGCGTACGGACTATATAATCTCGCCTTCGGCATCACGGTGTTTCCCGCGTCGCTGTTGATGGGTATGATTTGGGACTGGAAAGGTCCGGCGACTGCATTCCTGATCAGTGCGGTGATGGGCGCCACGGCCGCGGTGCTGTTGTTCTTGTTCGTGCGGCCACATCCGGAAAGGATTACTACATGAGACAGAGAGTGCTGACTCCTCATCCTGGTCTATCGACGAACATCGGTTTTTACCTCAGTGGCATGGAAGAAGTGCGCAGTCAGCTTGTGGTCGCGGTCAAGGACATTCCCGACGAGCTGATCGGCAAGCCTGCATTTCTCGGCGCGCATTCCATCGGCGGTCTCGTGTTGCACATCGGCGAGGCGGAGTGGTTTTGGATGCAGATGGTTGTTTCCGGACACAAACTCACGGACGAAGACAAGAAAGCTCCGTACTGGGACATTCTCGACGACGTCGACGCAGTTGCGCGCAAGGGTTACACCGCTGCGTTTTGTTTGCAGGAAGCGGAGAAGATTCGCAACCAAACGCGCGACGTGCTCTTCTCATACAGCGACAAGGATCTCGAGCGCATCATCCATTTCGAGCGGCCCGACAAACCGACGGAGCACAACCTGCGCTGGATATTGCACCATCTGATCGATCACGAAGCGCAGCACAAGGGACAGATTTTGATGCTGAAACGCCTGATGGCCTTGAGCTAAGCAAAGAACCGCTTTTATAGGTCCTAATGGTCCTATAGGACCTGTTTGAAATGACGAACTACCAATTAATCACGACCGCCGATGAATTGCGGAAAGCCATCGCCAACCTCGAAGCCCAGCCCGTCGTCGGGCTGGATACCGAGACGACCGAACTCGATCCGTATACCTCACGGCTGCGCCTGATCCAGTTAGCCACACCGGATCTCGTTTACATCATCGACTTCGATAAGTTCGCTGACGGCGATACGCGAAAGAGCGAAGCGCTGGAACCGTTGCGCCGTCTGTTGGCAGCGCCGCGGCCGATCAAGATCGCACACAATGCGAAGTTCGACGCGAAGTTTTTGAAGCATAACCTCGGCATCGATCTCGGCGGGCTCTTCGACACGTTGCTAGCGAGTCAACTGGTCGGCGCGGGAGATATCGAAGAACGTCACGGATTGGAGACGGTCGCGGAACGTTACCTGAACGAACTCGTCGATAAAAGCGAGCGGCTGAGCAACTGGAACCTGGAGCTAACGCAAGCGCAGTTGGAATACGCCGCGCGCGATGCGGCGGTTCTCTTGCCGCTCCGAGAGAAACTAATTGAACGCTTGAAGAGTGAATCTTTGGTGCGGGTGGCGCAGCTTGAGTTTGAGTGTGTGATGCCGGTGGTCGATATCGAGCTGGCGGGATTTTTCATGCACAAGGATCGCTGGCTCGTACAGTTGGGAATCGTCGAGAAACGGCGCATGGAACTCGCCGAACAATTGCAGGAAGTGCTGGCTGAGGAATCGTCGCAAGGGTCGCTGTTTGGTGGTCCACAACGCGAAGACATCAATCTCGATTCGCAGCAACAGTTGACGAAAGCGCTGAACCGTCTCGGCATTCCTGTGCCTGAGTCGACGCGCAACTGGAAACTCCAGCCGCTCGCCGCGCAGTATCCGGTGATCGCGACGTTGCTTGAATACCGCACCGTGCAGAAAGCGCTCACGAGTTACGGTACGAACATGATCGATTTGATCAATCCGAAGACGAATCGCCTGCACGCTGATTTCCGTCAGATCGGTGCGCCGACAGGGCGGTTTGCGTGCACGAATCCAAACATCCAGCAGGTGCCGCACGCGGTTGAGTATCGGCGGTGTTTTAGCGGTCATCCGGATGGGCGGAAGCTGATCATCGCAGACTATTCGCAGATCGAGTTGCGGATTTTGGCGGAGTTCTCGGCAGACCGCGGGTTTATGGAAGCCTTCAACACGGGCGCCGATCTGCATCGCGTGACCGCGTCGCAAGTCTTCAACAC
>DATNJO010000644.1:0-3025 GCA_035603895.1 Pyrinomonadaceae bacterium | reverse complement strand
CGTCGAAAGCTCAGCGGCGAGTTTGATCGCGGCCACCATGCTCGAGTGCTCCGCGAGTCCCTTTCCCGCAATGTCAAAAGCCGTGCCGTGATCGACTGAGGTCCGGATGAACGGCAGGCCCAACGTGACATTCACCGCTTCGCCAAACGACAAACACTTCACCGGAATCATCGCCTGATCGTGATAGCACGCGATCACTCCGTCGAACTCGCCACGCGACGCGCGCAGGAAAACTGTATCAGCCGAGAAAGGTCCCTGCACGTTGATCTCATCGCGGCGGCACGAATCGATCGCCGGCAAGATCTCTGAAGCCTCTTCGACTCCGAAGAGCCCGCCTTCCGCGCCGTGAGGATTCAACGCCGCAACAGCAATGCGTGGCTTCTCGATTCCCCAACGCTGCAACTCGCGGTTCGTTAAGTAGATCCGGCTGACAATGCGGTCACGCTCGACGAGCCTGATCGCTTCTGCGAGCGGCACGTGCGTGGACAGCAACACGATGCGCAGATTACCCGCAACAAACGCCATCGCGTAATCTTCGGCGCCAGTGAGATGTGCAAAGAACTCCGTGTGCCCCGGAAAACTGTAACCGCCGAGAAACAGCGCACGCTTGTTGATCGGTGCAGTCGCTACCGCGTCGATGCTTCCTGCCGCACACAACTCCACTGCCGCCTCGATGTAACCGCCCGCAGCTTTGCCGGCCGCACCCGACTCGATTCCCGGTTCGATGAAACCGGCGATGTTGTCGAGGTGATAGATGACCGGTTCCGAGTGTTCCGGAAACGGTTCGTCAGCACGAACGATGTCGTAGCCAGACTGGAGATCGAGTGTACGCGCGGTGTGAGCAAGTAACTGCGCGTCACCAATGATAACGGGAATACAAGCGCGGCGGATTTCTTCTTCAGCGACAGCCTTCAGCACCACCTCGGGACCGATCCCGGCGGGATCTCCCATGGTGATGCCGATGCGCGGCAACACTCGCCTGGGTCGAGGTCCCGGGTTAGTTGAGCTTTGATCTGAGTGTCGCATTGCTTAAGGCGACGGCGCTGTTGTCCAGGGACGAAGATAGCAGGGGCGAGGCTGAACAACTCTTCTTAGGCGCTGGCTTCTTCAACGCGCTCGTCGGCCTTGTAGATATACTTGATGTTCCGTTTGAGCACCAGTAGATTCGGCGCACCCTTACGATTAACCTTCAACGCGCCCCGATCGTACCACTCGATCGTGCCCTCGATCTCTTCACCGTCGAGCAGAACGAGCACCATGAGAGTGTGGGCATCGATCTGTTTCTTGTAATAGAAGATCTCGGCATTGGTTTCACTGGGAGGTGGAACTCTCTTCTTTACCTGGACCGGTGCGTGTCTTTCCGATTGTTGAGCGGCGCGTGCCTGGGGGCGTTCACCACCATCATTTGAGGCGGCGCGGGAGCTGCCATTCGAACGCTCTCTGGGCTGCGGAACTTCGCGGGCTTTGCCTTTCACTTCCGCGAGTGTAGTTCTGATGAGTTTACGATTCACGTGATTATTACCTCCAAAAATCTATGACGGGCCATTTTCACCCGTCGCCAGCCGTTTATGCTGTAGACACTAGGGATTCGATTAAAACTCTCGCAGGCTGCGGCCCATCCGAGGAGAGGAACGAACATTTACCCGTAATGGAAATTTCCTGCAAGGAATGGCGACATGCTACACAACACGAGCAGAAAATGCAAAGGAGAAAAGTTCTTTATTTAGCTATTTTTACTGCAAGAAATGCTGCATCCGTATTATCCGTGTTCCACTGCTTCACAAAACAGGGAACACGGACTACACAGATATTTTAGTCGGCCTTTTTGCGGATGAACGTGGGGACGTCGAGATCGTCTACGCGGGAGTTTGCCATCATCGGGCGCGGCAAGTCGTCATTAGGACGCGGAACGTAACGAGGCGGCGGCGCGGGCATCACAGTTGTCGCTGCCACTGTACCTAGCGAAGAGATTTCCTTATCGAAACCAGTCGCGATAACAGTGATCTTCATCTCGTCTGTGAGAGTCTCGTCGATCACCGCGCCGAAGATGATGTTTGCATCGTCGTCTGCAGACTCGCGAATGATCGAAGAAGCAGCGTTAACTTCAAACAACGTCAGATCGGGTCCGCCAGTGATATTGATCAAAACGCCTTTCGCACCTTGAATCGTCGCCTCTTCCAGCAACGGCGAAGAGATCGCTTGCTGTGTTGCTTCGATTGCACGGTTTTCACCAGTCGCACGGCCGGCGCCCATCAATGCCATGCCCATTCCTTGCATAATCGACTTCACATCCGCGAAGTCGAGATTGATCAAACCCGGCACAGTGATCAGATCGCTGATGCCCTGCACTGCCTGGCGCAGAACGTCGTCAGCAACCTTGAATGAATCGGCGAGTGAAACTCCGCGGTCAACCGTGTGCAACAGCCGTTCGTTGGGAATCGTGATCACGGTGTCGACGCACTCGCGCAACTCACGCAATCCCTGATCGGCCTGCTGCATGCGACGGCGTCCTTCGAAGTGGAACGGCTTAGTCACTACAGCGACAGTCAACGCGTCGAGCTCGGTTGCGAGTGAAGCTATGATCGGCGCCGCGCCGGTTCCCGTTCCGCCACCGAGTCCGGTCGTCACGAAAACCATGTCAGCGCCTTCGAGCACTTCAATGATCTTGTCAGTGTCTTCGAGCGCAGCTTCGCGGCCAACGCCGGGATCGGCGCCCGCGCCGAGACCTTTAGTTAATCTGCTTCCGAGTTGAATCTTGATTGGCGCGCGCGAACGTTTCAGCGCCTGTAGGTCTGTATTGGCGACGAGAAATTCGATGCCTTCGATGCCCGCTTCGATCATGCGATTGACGGCGTTGCTGCCGCCACCGCCGATGCCGATCACTTTTATCCGCGCTCCGGTGAGTGGCGGGTCGTCATCAATGAAAATATTAATGCCAGCTCCGGGTTGACGAGTGTCCGGTGTCATAGTTATGTCCTCTCTCCCAAAACGGGACGGCTTCCAGGGCCGCCTTCTCCTATGTTGG
>DATNJO010000643.1:0-12366 GCA_035603895.1 Pyrinomonadaceae bacterium | reverse complement strand
GGCTCGAGTTGCCGCTCGATTTCGAGCGTACGAAGGTAAACGACCAGGAAGGTTTCTGGATGCGCGCGCGCCTGTTAAGTGGTGGCTACGGATTTACAAAAGTAATCAAGTGGAGGGATGCAGGAGGCGCCAATAACGAGTTTACTTATTTCATTGCGAAGCCACCCGCTGTTTCTGACTTTCGTCTCGGTTACACTTGGCAACACGGACCATTCCATCCCGAGCGCGTCTTTACTTACAACGATTTTCAGTTTGCAGATCGCACCGAAGACGCGAAGTGGCCGGGTGTTACATTCCAACTCTTCAAGCCGACCGCTGACGTCACACCGACGCTCTATTTAGGCTGCGACAAAAAGCTTCCTGTCGATCGCATCAGTCTTTATTTCGACATCGTCGAGCAACCGGGAGAGACAAAAGGTCCGGCACTGCTCTGGGAGTATTGGGACGGAATCGCCTGGCGCGGTTTGTCCGTCGAAGATGAAACAAACAATCTGCGCGTGCCGGGTTTAGTTTCCTTTATCGGGCCTGCTGATGCAGAAGCACTCAATCGTTTTGGTCAATCGCTTTTCTGGTTGCGCATCCGCCTGAAGGAAGATGGACCACCGGGAACGGCGACTTTCAATTCCATCCTGACCAATGCGGTATGGGCCACGCAGCGCCAAACCATCGTCAACGAACAGCTTGGTGAAAGCGGCGGACAACCAAACGAGGTGTTCAACTTCGTGCAGATTCCCGTGCTTGCCGGCGAACGCATCGAGGTACGCGAACTGGTCGGTCTGCGCGCGAATGTGGAGTGGCGCAATCTGGCGATGGAGGTTCTCGGAAACAACGTGGCGCTGGTCCAGGAGCTGGAAGAGCAACTCGGACGCGAAGGACAACAGAACGAAATCGAAAAAGACGACCTGCGCCTGGTACGCGATCGCCGCAAGCGGGTTGTCGAGGCGTGGGTGCATTGGACCGAACAGAAACATCTTTCGTTCGCGGCCGCGAATGAACGAGTTTACGAAGTGGAAAGAATTCAGGGCCGCCTGCGTTTCGGTGACGGAACGCACGGAAAGGTACCACCCGAAGGCGCAATGATCATGGCGCGTCGTTATCAATCCGGAGGCGGGCTGCGAGGTAACGTTGGAATTAAAACCATCACGCAACTGCTGGCTCCGGCCGCTGGTGTGCAAGGCGTCTTTAATCCGCGTTCCGCGGAAGGCGGCGGCGACGCTGAGACAGTAGAAGCGCTGCTCACGCGTGGTCCAAAAACGCTGCGACATCGTGGCCGTGCGCTTCTGCCCGAGGATTACGAAACGCTCGCCCGCGAATCTTCAACCGCCGTCGGGTTTGCACGCGCGATTCCCACGCACAACTCTTTCGGACAAAAGACGCCCGGTTGGGTCACGTTACTGATCATTCCCGAGAGCGAGGAACCGCGACCCTGGCCTTCTTTTGGACTGCGCGAACACGTGCGGAGATTTATTGAGGGGCGCGCGCCGGCCGATCTTGCTGCTGCCGCACAGATCTATGTCACTGGTCCACAGTATCTCGAGATTGATATTGACGTGACTCTTGCGCCAGTCACGCTTGACGTGGCGGGCGAAGTCGAAACAGCCACCCGCGAGGCTCTCGGAAAATTCTTTCATCCGCTCCACGGTGGACCGGAAGGAACCGGCTGGGCGCTCGGCCGTGATGTTTTCATCTCGGACGTTGCGTCTGTTATCGAGCGCGTTAAAGGCGTCGACTACGTGAAGGAGTTGTACCTGCTGCGCGAAGGCACGTTGGAAGGTGAACGCATCGATGTTCCTGACGATCGCATCGTGGTCGCCGGCGATATCAAGATCAAATTGATTAGTAGTGAAGTTTAGTTGAGGACTGAGAAATGGTTCTTCCGTTACCTAATTTAGACGACCGGCGCTGGATCGACCTGGTGGAAGAAGGTCGCGCACTCATTCCGTTCTATGCGCCGCAATGGACCGATCACAACATCCACGATCCCGGCATTACCATACTCGAGCTGTTTGCCGCGATCGCGGAGATGGACATTTATCAGCTCAATCGCATCCCGCGCGATCGCAAACTGAAATTCCTGGCGCTGATTGGCGTCCAACCGTTACCGCCTCAACCGGCGCGCACAGTTGTTAGTTTTACCGTAGCAGCTGGTCTTCCGTTGGCTGAATTGCCTGCATCGATCGAACTCGAAGGGAAAGACATCCAGGGTCTGCGCGCGCGTTTTAGAACGTTGAATTCAGTAACGCTCATCGACGATGAGCTTCAGGCGATTCAGACAAAAGACAGTTCCGGATTTCACGATTGGACGGCTCGCTGGCAACGCGGCGAAGAGGTCCCACTACTTGGTGACGATCCGGCGCGCGATACGATCGTTTATCTCGGTTTCCGAGATCCACTTCCGCGGAATCAGGCAGTTTCTCTGTTCTTTGCCTTCGATGACCTTCAACCGGCGAGGGAAGAGCAGGAGCGTTTGCGGCTTGAGCTCAAGCAGCGCGAAGAAGCGTGTCGTGGTGCGCTCGCTTTGCCTTGCGCCGATCAAAATGGCGACAGCGAAGCGACGGAAGAGTCAGATGAACTAACGATTCTTTCGCATCACTCAGTGCGCACTGTCTGGGAAATACTGATCGCCTCAGGGTGGCTGCGTTTGGATCCAGCGGAAGGCGAAGTTGTTGACGAGACCCGAAGCTTCACGCTCAACGGCCGCGTAACGTTACGCATATCGCGCGAGATGATCCGAAAGAGATTGGGTGCAAACACTCAGGAACTTTTTTACGTTCGGTGCCGGGTTGTTCGTGGTTCGTACGACGCAGCGCCATCTTTAAAGAGTCTCGCGTTGAATGCCGTTCTCGCGGAGCAGTCGGTGTCACTCGCTACGCGTTTCGACATAGCTACCGATGCTGTTGTCGAGGTCGAGGAAGGATCGAGCGCGCCTGCCGCTGGGGACCAGGGCAGCTTCAATTTGGAGCTGAAGCCGAATAAAGAGATTTCAGGTCTTCGCTTTGTTAGCAGTACTGCACCGAGCTTCCGCGTACTGAAGTTTGCAAGCCCGACTAACACCGAAAAAGGAACGCTTAGTTTTGAAGCCGTGTTTCTCGGACGCACTAGCGGCGCGCCTTTTGAACGAATGGTCGTGCCGCAGCATCCCGTCGCGTCGGAAGATTTTCAACTATTCACTTTTGAAGGCGATCGATGGAACGGTTGGACGCTTCGGCCCGACTTCGACGGATCGGATCGCACCGCGCAAGACTTCACCTTTGACTTCGAAACGGGTGCAGTGCTTTTTGGCGACGGCGACAAAGGCCGCATTCCGCCGGCGGATTCTTTGGTTTTCGTTTCCGGATTTGAAACGCGTGCCCAGGATGGCAATCTCGACCGCCACGTTATCGACACGCTGACGGACAGTCTCCACAACCGAGCTTTACTGCAAGACTTCGACGCGTTGAAAGATCGACTCACCATTACAAACGTGCTTCCTGCGACTGGTGGAGATGCTGCTGAAACACTTGAAGAGGCGAGCGAGCGTGCTCTTGAATTAATTGAAGCTCCAAATCGCGCGGTTACGCTCGGCGACTACGAAGCACTCGCACGAAAAACTCCAGGCGTGCGACTGGCGCGTGTGTCTGCGCGCGCAAATCTTCATCCGGGCTTTCCTTGTTTTCGGGCGCCCGGCATCGTCACCGTAATCATTCTGCCGTGGCTTCCCAAAGGTAGACCGGTGCCGAGTGTCGCGCTGCGACGCACGGTGGCCGCGTATCTGACGCGGCGGCGTGTGATCGGAACGCGCGTCGAAGTAGTTGGACCAACGTATCGCAAGGTTTCGGTTCAGGCGCGCGTGCAGTCTGCTGACAGAGTGAACAAAGAGAGCCTGCGAACAAGAATTATTGAAGCACTCGATCGTTTCTTCGATCCGCTCGCGGGCGGGCCGGATGGAACCGGGTGGCCCTTTGGCAGAGATGTTTATCGTTCCGAAGTCTTGCAGGTTATCGACGAAACCATTGGTGTCGAGAATGTTCTTGCGCTTCAGCTTCGCGACGAAAACGGGAGGCTACAGTGCGGCAACGTCTGCATTGGTCCAACCGGTCTTGTCGACGCAGTAGAACACGAAATCGAAGTGGTCTAAGGAGAGTTATGCCGTCACCCGATCCAGTCGATCTTCAACGACTCCGCTATCAGCAGGGGCAGCAACTGCGCAGTGGCGACCGCCGCGACCAGGTGGCCATCGAGGCACAACTTCGTGCCTGGCACAACCGAGCTATGCATAACGCGTTCGGCATAGCTGAAGGGTTCGAAGTTGAATTTGAAGCGGACTCGGCCGTGGTCCAACCCGGCCTCGCCTACGATGCTCGCGCCCGCGAGTTGATCCTGCAACGCCCGCGCACCATTAACTTTCCGCGTATCGATCCAACTGAGACAACAAGCTGGTTGCTGTTAGCGCGTTTCAAGGAAACCGCGGAATACCCTGCGCGCCATCAGTTTTCCAGCGTGTGCTTTGGGCGAAAAGACAGTTTATGGCTGGAGAGTCCGGAGTTTCTCTGGAAACAGACGAATCAATGGCGGCCCGAGCTTGGGGTACCGATTGCTCGCATTACAGTCAACACGGACGGGATTGCCACCGATCAAGATTTCGTGCCGTTTCGTGTGCGGGCAATCGCGCGTGGACTGATTTCTGCCGGTGAATCACATCCCGGCAACACCACCTGGGAACCGTGGATCTTCCCAATCGTGGGCACTAGAGGAGTGTCAATTGGTTTCCAAACAAGAATCGATACCAGCCAGGCAGGTTTCACGCAGGTCCCTTGTTACTTCGCTACACTGCAACTGGCGCCACTGAATCCGCTGCAACCACCTGCGTTTCTTGTACCTGTCACTCACATTACCGTTGAGGCTGTGAACGGTTTCACTTTTCGCATGTTCTTTCCCGGACTGTTCATGCCCGGACCAACAGACAATGAAGTTCTTCAAATAAATAAAGAGTTCGTAAAGTTCAACGCGCGCAGCCGCTATTACGTTTCATGGATCGGAATACAGAACCGGCCGCGCCCCGCATTCTTCGCCGACAACGGAGCCACATCATGAGCATTCTTGATGAAACACAATTCCTGGAGCGCTTCCAGTTCTTCAATGGTCAAAGGCTCTTCGCTTCCGATCTGCAAGGCGCCGACGATTTCAATCGCGAGATGCGTTGGCTCCACAACCGCAGTTTGCACCAACCAGGTATCGGCAGTGGCTTTGCTGTTTATGGCAAGAAAGAAGATCGCGAGGTTGTAATCGCCGCGGGCTATGCGGTCGACTCGCTCGGCCGAGAGATTGTGCTCACCAATACGATGACCTTGCAGGTGCCGCCCGTAGCTTCAGATGATAGCGGCGAACCGGTGTTCTACGACCTGGCGGTCTCCTATCCGGACGATAGTGCGCTCGAGGAAACGGAAACACGCGACGGAATATGTCTCGCGCGTGGTGTGGTTCGACGCCGAGAGGTGCCGGTGTTGTGCTGGTTGAGATTGGATTCGGAACGACAGCCAATCGACGCACGGTTGAAGAAAGATGTGCGCGAGGGAATGAGGCTGATTCTTTGCCGGATCGAGGTTTTCAACTGCCAGCTTAATAAGGACATTTCGATCGCCGAGCGCCGCAACGCTCGTCCGCCAAGATTGCCGAACATTGCTTGCGGCGAGGAGACGCCGACGGCATGGTCCATATTCGACATTGGCATTGAAGCGCCATCGCAGACCGCGGTCGGTTTTAACGCTTTCATCGCCGGCTTCGGATTGAGGGCTAATATCGACACTTCGGTCGCTGCGTTTCAGGTGACGCCAAGCTACACCGCGCGCGTGCGGGGGCCGCGTCTCAAAATTCTCGTTGATGGCGAGACTAACATGCCGATGATCGTCGAAGGCATGGTCTCCATCCCACCCGAGACCTCAACCGCTAAAGACTTCACTGTTGAAGTGCTCTTGTGTGTGCAACCCATGACCCAGGCTCCGTTGATATCGAGAATGCGTGGCGGAATGACTGCCGAACAAACCACCGCGTTTACCCAATTTTTTAGTGACTGGCGCATCGTTTGGATGGGAGTTGAGAGTTAGACATGAGCGCGAAAGGCAACGCAAAACTGCTCTACCTCAATCGCGAGAATGCGTGGCTGGATTTTGAGACGCACGGGCTCGATCTCGTAGACGGACAACTGCGCCTGTCGTCGCTGCCGTTGTTTGAGACCACTCAGAGCGAGGAACTCGCGAGTCTGCCGGTTCCTTCTGGTCCAGCGGGCATCGCGGTAAGCCATGACGGCACGATCTACTTCACCGATCCGGATCGACATCTGTTGCTGAGAATCGATACGTGTTCCGGTGAAACTTCTCCCACGCCATGTTTGGGTGGCTACGGCGCGCAGTTCACGCAATTCTCTACACCGCGCGGAGTCCTTTTCGATCGTCGTCGCCGCGCTTTACTGGTTGCTGATAGTGGCAATCATCGAGTGCAACTTTTCAACCCGGAAACTCTGCAACTTCTCGATATTTGGAGCGGCTTCGATCGTCCGTGGTCGCTCGCCGCTGATGACGAGGGGAATGTTTACGTAGTCGACTTCGGCAATCAACGCGTGCAGAAATTCGATCCCCTGGGCCAGGTAGTGGAAAGTTTCTGGGACTCAGCGAAGGACGCTCTTGAATGTACTTCGCCTACCGAAGTCGCCGCACAAGGTGACGAGGTCTACGTACTCGCGCCCTCATCCAAGAAAATTTTTGTCTTAAACACGGATGGCCAACTCCTGCGAACTATCGAAGCAGAAGCACTGCAAAACGCGATGGGATTGGCTGTTAAAGACGCGATCTACGTTGGCGATAACAATAAACTCCGGATCATCAAGTTTACGCTCGCAGGAATATTCGTCGGCGAAGTCCGAGGTTTTCACGGACCGGTCGCAGCTCTCGCGTTCGATAGCGAAGGCCAACTATTGGTCCACACAGGCAGCTCTGATTTTGAAATTCTTCACATCGCTTCGGCCGGCGGTTATGCAAAGAGCGGATTTATGTGGGGCGGACCGTTCGGCGACACCAATCCGCTACCGAAAGAATGGTTTCGCTTAAAAGCGATCGGTGATCCACTGGCAACCGACGCGCACCTTCAGCTTTTCACTTTCGTCTCTGATGAACTTGACGATCCGGCTTCGGTCCTAACGCCGGGCGACGATCCGTTTGCGGGTTCGGCTTGGCGGCCGCTACCGCCCGACGTTACTGACGGCTTAATGGGTTGGCCCACGAAAAGTTACATCTGGGTAGGCGCTGCGTTCAGCGGCGAGGGACTCAGCAGTCCGTCAGTCTCGCAGATGAGCGTCGAGTACGACCATCAGGGATATCTGGGTTATCTCCCGGCCATTTACCGCGAAGATCCGTTGAAGCGTGAGTTCTTGCAGGACTTTCTCGCGCTGTACGAGAGTTTCTTCGACGACAACGAACAACGCATTCGCAGTCTCAACAGTTTGTTCGATCCGAAATCAGCACCGGGTGAGTTTCTCAGTTGGCTCGCGGGCTGGCTCGCCCTGGATTTGGACGAGCATTGGACCGAAGAAAAGAAACGAACGGCAATCGCGCAGGTCTTCGATCTTTACAGCCGGCGCGGAACTGCGGAAGGACTGCGTGCTGCGCTGCGTTTCTTCCTGGGAATCGAGGCGCAAATTGAGGAGCCGATTTTATATGCCTCATGGTGGGCGCTTCCTGCTGACTCGGACGGCGAAAACCCGGCGTTCGAAAACGCAATGCTCGGCTTCAACACCACGCTCGCGCCGGAAGAGGCGCAGGGCGCGGTCGTTGGCACAACTGCGACCTACGACGAGTCGAGCTTGATTACCGTTGACGAGTTTGGCGCACCACTGTTCGCAAACCTGGCGCACCGTTTCGTAGTCAGAGTTCATCGCGCGCAGGCAGGTGGTCCCGAACGCCAGCAAGAACTGCAAAGAATCATAGACCGTGAAAAACCGGCGCACACGGTTTCTCATTTGTGTCTGGTCCAACCCGGTGTGCGTATCGGTCTGCAAGCAAGGTTAGGAATAGACAGTGTGTTGAGTGGCGAGTTGCCGCTCGGACGACTAGGCGGTTCTTCCCTCGGCGAAGGTTTGGTGCTCGGTGGTAATCAGGCCGGACAACTCGGCGAACGAAGCCGGGTGGGCCAGACCACGCATCTGGGCGACCGGGGCAACCGTTGAGAGTTTTGAATTGAAGGAGGAGCCACATGGCAACCGAAAGCCAATTAATGAAGAAATCCGATCTGCAAACAGCGGTTCGCAATCGTTATTTTTACGGCAAGCTGCTCGACGTTTATCACTTTGAACTCGAGACTAATTATTTAAACGACAAACGCTGGCTGCTGAACCGGCTCGTGTTTGGTTACGGCGTGGTGTGTGGTCTCGACGTGAAGTGTGGCCCGGAAGAAAACACGGTCATCATTACGCCCGGAGTGGCCATTGATAAGTGGGGCCGCGAGATCATCGTTCCTAAAGAAATTGGTCCCATCGCCATTCCTGCCGACCTGCTGCCGCAGCCGGCAGAAGAAGGCGAAGGCGAACAGACAGAGGAAGACGCGGACGGCGAAGGAGCGAAACGTTATCGGGAGGGCGAAGATTACAAAAAAGATGAAACGTGGATCAAGGTAATGCTTTGCTACCACGAGTGTGAAAGCGATCCTGTGCCGGTGTTGGCCGGCGATTGTGGCGGTACTGAAGTCTGTACTGCGGGCACGATTCGCGAACAGTATCGCGTGACGTTCGCCGAGGGGCGCACTAAAGAAAACTACACCAGTTGCAGCATTCCCGACCTGATACCGCGTGATCGTCTCGACTATGCCGCCATGGTGCGCTGGGTCACTGACGCATGTCCGGAATTGCCGCGCAATTCCTGCATCACGCTCGCTAACGTTCGGGTTAACGATAGCGGTCACCAGTGCAATGACGAGAACGTCGACATCAACGTGCGCCCGATCGTTTATTCAAACGATCTGCTCTACAACCTGATTCTCTCTGTGATTACTGAACACGACCGTCGCGAGAAATGATCGATCTGAATTGAGAGGTGAGAGATGAAAAACATGGCTTCGACAAAACAGCATTTCTGTGAGACCGGCTTTCTCGAACGTCCGCGTTACTTCGCCCGCCAGTTGCTGACGCCGGCGGAAATGACTTTGGAACAGACTTACTTCCGCGACAAACTCCGTCGTCACAATCGACTGTTGCACGGGTGGGGAGTGGTTTGCGGAGCAATCGTCTGTATCGTTCCGCGGGCTGACGGAAGTGGTCCAGAGCCCTGGAAAGTTAAAGTGACTCCAGGCTACGCGCTTGGTCCATTCGGTGACGAGATCGTTATCGACAAACCGCGCGTGGTGGACCTGCGCTCACCGGCGACGACCTGTGCAACCGGCGAGAGCCCGGTTGACGAAATCGATCCGTGGTGCAGCCAGGTTTGGATCGATCGCAAAGAAGGATCGCTCTACGTCGCGGTGAAGTACAAGGAAGTCATTTGCCGCCCCGTTCGAGTGCAGCCGAACGGATGTGGTTGTGATGATTCGCAATGTGAATACTCACGCATTCGTGACGGCTATGAGTTTGGTGTTTTAGATGAGTGTCCGGATGCCGATCCTGTTCCGCCAAAGATCGAAGATCTTATCAAGGGACCGAATCCGCACTGTCTTGAGTGTGGCGACAATCCGTGGCTGGTGCTTGCCGAAGTGGAATTTGATGCGGACGGCTCGATCACGTCGATAAATAATTGCGAGTGCCGTCGCATCATGGTTTCAACTGCGCCGTTCTGGCGCGGATGCGAGGGCGGCATTGTGGTGATCGACATGCCGAATGCGATCGAGGTCACGCAGGGACAGAGAGACGTCGCTATTCCCGTTCCAGGTCAGAACATCGCTCCCAGGGCCGAGGTCAGTCTTGGACCAGGCATCAAAATCAAATCACGTACTGAAACCGCGCCTATTACCTTAACGGTTGATGTAGAGGAGGCGGCCGCACCAGGGCCGCGTACGTTGACGATTGTTAATCCGGACGGTGTCTCGGGCATTAAGCGCGATGCGGTGAAAGTACTGCCGAAGGTGGCGGCGAACACCGGCAGTTTGAGCACGGCCGGGGCCGCAGCGAAAGCTGAGGCTGCTGCGAAGAAACGCACGACGCGTACGGAGGCAGAGAAACCCTCTTCCTGATCCTTTATGGCGCAACGGCGTGACGAGCTAAGTAAGACCGAGGGGCCGCTGGAGCGCAGAAACGTCGAAGAGTATCAGCCTCAGGAGACTGCTGGTTGGCACAATTCGCTGCTTCAGCTCCAGCGGCGTGCGGGTAATCGTGCGGTCGTAAATCTATTCGAAGGGGCCTCACTCTCTTCGGCCGCGCCACGTCTTCAACGCGCTCCCAATAATGGCGCCTCACCCGCACCAGAAACCACTCCCGCTGAGCCTGCTGCTTCAGGTCCATTGATCGTCGAAGACGACGCGGCCACTGTTGGACCAGGCCAGATGCGCAAGAGTGAGTTTCTCGACCAACTCCGCAGCGCTGTTTGCACGACCGCCGACGCCGCCCTCGCCGAAGTCGGACAAAGCACTGCCGGCTGCCCTTACATCGAACAGTGGCTCTCGTACTACTCCGATCAGGAGCCCGCGCATATCGAACGTGCACTGCGCAAGTACGCGCCGGAAGCAAACAGCGCGGCGACGGCCGCGGATTATATACCCGCGGTGAGTAATCGCGTGCGTGAAGGAGTGCAGCGCTGGGCGCGCACTGGAGAGATCACCGGCGTTCCGGATGAATTGCAGGGAATGTTGTCTGGCGGCGGCGGAGCACTGGGTGCAGTGGCAGGCGTGCTGGGTGGCATCGGCAGCGCCATCGGCGGTGCGATCTCAGCGGTCGGCAGTGCAATAGGCAGTGCCTTTTCGGGCCTTAGCAGTGCGCTTTTCAAAACAAATGACGGCACCGCACCAACAAGCCATGACCCGCAAGAGATTCAACAACAGTTGAGTGAAGGCGGCCAGCCACTCGACAGCACTGTGAACGCGCGGATGAGCGCCGCCTTTGCTCACGACTTCTCGAATGTGCGAGTGCATTCAAACGCGCAGGCTGCGGGACTGTCTGATGGCTTAAATGCGCGTGCCTTTACGATCGGCAGTGACATCGCCTTTGCGGGAGGAGAATACCAGCCGGGTACACTCGTCGGCGACGCCTTGATCGCGCACGAGTTGGCCCACGTGGTCCAGCAAGAGACGGGTGCAGCTACAGTCAACTCTAAAAGCGAGCAAACGTCGAACACTGCGCTTGAAGACGAAGCGGATGTGGCTGCGGTCTCTGCGGTCGCATCCATCTGGGGTATGACTGGTGTCGCCAGTCACGCACTGCCGCGACTCAAGTCCGGACTCAAATTGCAGAGTTGTGGACCAGAACCCACTCCGAAGAATCGTTATGAAGAGCTCGTAGTCGAAGGCACGAAAAAACTCCAGGATCCGCCTTTCGCCTTCGGCTTGCCATGGGAGGGTATTAAGTGCGGAGAAGATGTAGCGGGAGAGAAGAAACCCTTTGACGAGGAATTTTGGACCAGTCAGTGGGTTGATCCGAATAAAAAGAACGAGTGCATGCTGGTGAACAAGAAACCCCCTTCGGCTGCAATTGAAGCCTTATTTAATCCGGCTCGGAGAAACAGATGGCACATCGACTGCACGATTTTTACTCAACTCCCTCACCTTTATGCGCAGCTCCGGACGGATGGACCAGAACAGTTTAATAAGCGTCTTAACAACCGAATCGAGCTACGGAAGGAGTTCTCGACCGGCTTGAAGTCGCGGGTGTACTGGGTGGAAGGTTCACGTCGAGGTTTGCTAGCCGAAGCGATCCTTGACACCGGCGGACATCCTGTCACCGAAATCGTCAGGGGCACCAACGATCTCACTTCAGCCAAGGTCAAGCCAGACGCGGTCGAACGACCTGCTGATGATGTTCTTAAGGAAGTGCCAGTCGGCAGTCGCGTGACTTTTGCGACCTATCCGATTCCAAATCTCTTCGCAGCGCTCAAGCCCGTCCTGGATAACACCGTAAAGATGGCCGACAACTATTACGCAGCCCACGACGTGCCGGCGGGTAAGGACGGCATGTACACGAAAGAAGAGATACAGGAATTGCTGGGCACTAAATACAATCGACCCAAAGAGAACGTGCACGTTGTGCTGGTTGAAGTCCGCGAGGTCCCATCTGCCGCGGGTTGAGAAACTGTCGCATGTCGAAAGAACTGGAGAAATTGGCGGAGCCCGTTGCGCAGAACGGATCGCGTCTGAGCGAACACGAAGAAGCGCCGCCGATACATCCGGTTCTGCAACTACAACGTTTGGCCGGCAATCAAG
>DATNJO010000642.1:0-4206 GCA_035603895.1 Pyrinomonadaceae bacterium | reverse complement strand
AGAGGCCCCAAACACCACCCGCGGTGAGCACCGCCGTGATAATTCCCATCGTCTTTTGCGCGTCGTTGCCACCATGGCCCAACGAAAACGCCGCCGCTGAAAAAAGCTGCCCGCGCCGGAATATCTTGTCTACTCGCGTCGCCGAAAAGCGTCGAAAGATCCAGTAAACCGCCACCATCAACGTGAACCCGAGCAACATGCCGAGCATCGGCGACAACACGATGAACTTCAGCGTGCGCAGCCAAACATCAGTCTTCAAGAGACCACTAACACCACCATGCGCAGCGATACCGGCGCCGGCATAACCACCCAACAACGCGTGCGAACTCGAAGTCGGCAAGCCGAGATACCACGTGATCAGGTTCCAGACAATCGCACCCAGCAAAGCGGCCAATAAGACGTACAAGCGGAGCTCGGGATCGATAACGTCCATGCGTACGCCGTCGCCAATCGCTTTCGCCACGCGCGTGCCAAACACCGCAAACGCGATGAAGTTGAAGAACGCCGCCCAGATCACCGCCATGCCCGGCGAGAGCACGCGCGTCGAGACGACGGTCGCGATCGAATTCGCGGCGTCGTGAAAGCCGTTGATGTAATCAAAAACGAGTGCGAGAAAAACGAGGATGATGACGAAGGCCAGGGTTGCAGTCATCGCATTGTCGATTTTCGATTTTCGATTGCCAATTTAATGTGCCACTCATGCCGACGAGCCGTTAAATCAACAATCAAAAATCGGCAATCGGCAATGCCTTATGTGTGTTTGATAATGACGCTTTCGATGATGTTCGCGACGTTCTCACAGCGATCCACCGCCGCTTCGAGCTTCTCGTAAACTTCTTTCCACTTCATCACAGTCAACGCATCCGGCGGATCGTGAAACAGTTCCCCAATCGCCGCGTGATACAAGTCGTCGCCTTCGTTTTCCAGACGATGAATTTCCACCAGCCGCTGCGTCACGTTTTTCGGCCGCTGCAAGGTCGAAACGATCTCTTTGAGTTGTTCCGCCATACGCTCGATCACGCTGGCGAAGTCGCGCGCGTAGTCAGGTATTTCCTTGACGTCAAAAATGATCATCGCCCGCGCGGCATCGTCGATCAGGTCGACAATGTCGTCGAGAGCGGTCGACATCATATAAATGTCTTCGCGATCGAAAGGCGTGATGAACGATTTGTTCAGCCGCGTCGAGATGTTATGAGTCAGTTCATCGCAGGCGTGTTCGAGACCCTTGATACGTTTCGCGTACTCGCCGTAGGCGTGGTTCTTGTCAGCGAGCATCTCCTTCAGTTCGCGCGCGGCGGCGGAGATGTAGAGCGTCATCTGTGTGAACAGATCAAAATACTGGTCTTCTCTTGGAAGCAGACTGATTAGGCCCATGCGGTCACCGGCGTTGTCTGAATTTCACCTGAACGAAGCCCGGACTATAACCGACGAGTAGCCGACTTGCCAAATGTAAGCCGAGCCGGTATATCAAAGGCCAACAATGACGAAGACCCACCTGTCAGAAGTTCAGAATCTGCTGCGAATCGAATCAGACGCAATTGCCCAAACGGCCACGCGGCTCGATCCGTCGGCGGTCGAACGCGTAGTGGATCTGCTCGCGTCGTGCCAAGGCAAGGTCGTGATTCTGGGTGTTGGAAAGTCGGGAATTATCGGACAGAAGATCGCGGCGACGATGACGAGCGCCGGCACCGCCGCGTTGTATCTGCATCCGTCGGACGCGTTGCACGGCGGCCTCGGCATCGTGCAGCCGAACGACGTGGTGATTGTCTTGAGCAACAGCGGCGAGACGGATGAGATCGTCGACATGCTGCCGTATTTGAAAAATCGTCAGGTCGCGATCGTGGCGATTGTCGGAAATCTCAACTCAACTCTCGCGCGGCGGGTAGATATTGTGCTTGATGCTTCGGTTGATAAAGAAGCTTGTCCGTTGAACCTCGCGCCAACAACCAGCACTACGGTCGCGCTCGCGATCGGCGACGCGCTCGCGATGACGGTGATGAAAGTGAAAGGTTTGACGTCTGACGATTTTGCGGTGAATCATCCGGCGGGACGTTTGGGAAAGAGATTGACGTTGCGCGTCGGCGATCTAATGCATCGCGACGGCGACAATCCGACGATTGCTGTGGGCTCGTCGTGGGTGGAAGTGGTGCGCGCGATCAGCAAGGGCGGATTGGGAGCGGTTTGCGTGGTTGACGAAGCAGGACGGCTCGCGGGGATCATCACCGACGGCGATTTGCGCCGGGCGATCGAACAGACGAGTCACGAATCGTTGGCGAAGTTAACGTGTGACGACTTCATGACGAGCAAGCCAACCGTGGCGACGCCGGAGTTGCTTGCTTACGATGCGTTGCAGTTGATGGAAGACCGTCCGTCTCAGATCTCGGTGCTGCCGGTTGTGGACCAGGATCAGACGTGTGTAGGGTTGATCAGAGTTCACGATATTGTGAGGAGCGGGTTGTAAGCCACAAAGAGGCACAAGAAGCACAAGAAAGAAATCATTTTCTTGTGCTTCTTGTGCCTCTTTGTGGCTTACTTCATGTCCACAATGTCCCAGGCGGATCTCACGCGCAATAACTTCGACATCAAACCGGCGTGCATGATGTGACCGCTGCGTTCCGCGACGACCTTGCCGAGTATCGGCATTCCCAACAAAGCGAGATCGCCGATGATGTCCAGAATCTTGTGACGCACAAACTCGTCGCGAAAACGAAGTCCGGTCTCATTCAACATTCCATCACGCGTCAACACGATCGCATTATCGAGCGATCCACCACGAATCAGGTTTGCACGTCTCAACTCCTCGATCTCTTCAGTGAAACCAAAAGTTCGCGCCGCCGCGATGTCGCGGCTGAACGCGCCATTGCTTAGTTCCACAAACAAACTCTGCACACCGATCAGCGGATGTGAAAAGTCGATCAGACAATCGATTTGATATGTGTCTGCCGGTTCGACGCTGATGCCGCGATTGCCTTGTTCGTACGAGACTTTCTCACGAACGAGCAGCGCGCGCCGCGCAAGCGGCTGTTCCACGACTCCCGCGCGTTCGATGATCTCCGCGAAGTTCTCCGCTGAACCATCCATGATCGGAATCTCGAGATTGTCGACTTCGATGAAGACATTATCGACGTTCAGACCACGCAACGCGGCGAGTAAGTGTTCCACCGTGGACAACATCACGCCGGTGCGCATGAGGGTAGTGGCGTAACCACAGTTCGCCACAGACTCGACCGTAGCGGGAATCTCAAAACCGCCGAGGTCGGTGCGACGGAAGACGTAACCAGTGTCTGGAGGAGCAGGGACCAAACGGATCTGCACTGAAACGGCGGTGTGCAGTCCTATCCCATGAGTTTCAACTGCGGCTGCGAGGGTAGTCTGTTTGATCAATCAGTCGGGCCCAATCAGTTAATAGTTGTCGTCACGTTCACTGCAATCAGGAGCAACATGTGTGCCGAGTGGATTTACGCATCGGAATGAAGCCGCGTGTGGCGCGGACGCCACAATTCGTGCGTAACGGTGATGAGATCGCGCAACAAATTTTAATAATAATAGTTTGAATACACTCATTTGCTGGAGTAAACTCAGGCCAATTAAACCAGTCGGGACGCCAGCTTTTCGGCGTAGTGTTTGAGAAAAAGCGCTTTCGCCCCACAACTAGTGGTTGAAAGAAACGCCACGCCAGCGCTCCGAAGAGCATAGAGAGTGGACGTCCTCTGTCCACCCTCGTGGAGAAACGCGATGCCAGATCTTGAAATAACGTGTTCGGAGTGCAGCACTCCGTTCACATTTAGCGAACGGGAACAGGAGTACTACCGGGAACGTAATCTAACTCATCCGAAACGTTGCAAGCCGTGTCGTGACGCGCGCCGGGCCAACTTTGGAAGCTCGTCGAGACCCTCAGGTGGTGGTGAACGTCAGCGGTTCGACATTACTTGCGATCAATGCGGCAAGAACGATTCAGTTCCGTTCAAGCCGTCGTCGGGACGGCCAGTTCTGTGTAGCGATTGCTTTAGTGCAAGTCGCGCACAACCTCGCGCCTGACGCTGATCTGAAGGTTTGATGAAATACGAAACGATCCAAGTGGATATGCACGGGTCGATCTGCGTGTTAACGCTAAATCGACCCGAGCGCTTGAACGCGCTGACGGTTCAGACGGCGAAAGACTTTAACGCCGCGGTCCATGAGGCGCTCGAGAACGGCGCGCGCGCG
>DATNJO010000641.1:0-5705 GCA_035603895.1 Pyrinomonadaceae bacterium | reverse complement strand
GCTTTTCGTGAAAGCTGAAGTCCGCTACGGCGCCCATCGGCGAGGGGTGTGCGGCTGCTGACATTTCGACCTTCCTTTGAAACGGTTTCCTGACGAGACGGTGAACAACGGCTGCCAGTCTAGCGCAAACTTAGTTTACTGACCACCATTTTAGAGTGTCATTTTATGAAAGTGCGCGGCGAATTTGCTCGTGTTGGCTTTCAATTACACGGGCCGAACGCGAGAGCGAAAGAAGGTAGAGCGCGAGACAGACGAGTGTAACTCCGGCGAGTTTCCAACCTATCCTGCTGTCTTCGATAGCGAGGAGATAGACCGTGAAAGCGGCGGGGGCGCTGGCGATCATGATGCCGATGACCATGTCCACCAGCGAGCCGCCGGATGCGAACCGATAGAATTGCATTCGGAAGGGTTGTTTCACTGAAAACCAATTCCCGCAAAACATGTACGCCAACACCACCGCAAAGAATTCCATCACTCCTAAAAATGTTACGCGCAATCCCAACCTCCAAAACGCGAGCGGAAGGATAGTGGCGAACAGCGCAAACATGACCACCGCAAACGCGAGATTCTTGCTGAACAGTTTTTCTTTGCCACTGAGTGGAAACAGCGTGTAGCGGTCGAAGGCGAGAGCACTATCGAGACCGAAACTGTTGAAGACGAGGCTGAGGCACGGAAAGAAAAGAACGGCGATGACGATCGCGAAGGCTAATGTCGATATTGCGCCGTCTGAACCCAGGTACATATCGAACAAGATGACGATCGGCAGTACGAGGTAGACGTCCAGCAACCGGCTCGAATACCTAAGATCCTTTTTAAGTAGTCCGCCAAATTTGCCGGGAAGCTGCGTTAGACCGAAGAGGCGTTGTGAACGCCGTGCCTGTTGCGAATGAAGCGTGAGTGTGAAGGTCCACAGAGCGAGGACTGCTGAGAAACCTGTGAGCGCAAGAAGAAATATTACAGAGCGAAACGGGGTCGATGAGGTTGCAGCGTCAACCGCGAGTCGATGCGGTAGAAGCGATCGGAATGTAGCCGCGAACTGCGTTTGCTTTTGCAGCCAGAGCAGACCGGCCACGACGCTGAGAGCCAATAGAACTATGAACGACAAACGTCTCGCGAACGCACCCTGCAACAGATGCATGATCGTCAGACTTACAAACAATCCCAACAGCAACAACGCAAGCAGACCGATCACGCCTGTAACAGGATGGTCAGTTACCGCGACTGGACCACAAAGAGTCAACGAAAGTGCAACGACTATCCAACTCAGCGGCGAACAAAAGACTCCCCCGGCCCTGATTAGAAAAAGCTCACTGGACGTAAGCGGAAAATGAAGCAACGAACAGCTAGCGATCGAACGTCTCGACTCGCCTATAACCGGAATCATCCACGCGAAAAACACCACATTCAGCAGCGTCTCGTATCTTGATGTTTGGCCTCGTTCGAGTTGAGACGCAGCGAGTGGAAGCTGTTGAAGGAAGCGAAGCGAAGCGAGACCACCGAAAAGCACCAGGATGCCAACGTTGTCCGCACGCAAACTTGCCGAACCGCGAAAGCGTCGCCAGTAAGCACGCCACTGACTCTTGAGAATCGTCGTTACCCGATCCACTCAAACTCCTGGACCGTTCGTCGCTGCACGTATTGAAAGTAAACGTCTTCAAGTGTTCGACCCGATCGCAACGTCTCTTCCATCGTGTGACTACAAACGAGTTCGCCGTGTACGATCACCGCGTAGCTATGGACCAAACGCTCCACGACTTCGAGTATGTGCGACGTTAAAAAGATTGTGATTCCCTTCCCGGACATCTGCACGAGCAGATCCTTGATGCCACGCGACGCCACCGGATCGATGCCTTCGAACGGCTCGTCGAGAAACAGCACCTTCGGATTGTGAATCAGCGCCATCGCGAGCGAGCACTTTTTCTTCATCCCGAATGACGACTGCTCGATCAGCGTGTGACGATCGGGCCAGAGGTCGAGATAATGAAGCAGTTGTTCGGCACGCGCGTCGGTTTCTGGTGCGCTCAAGCCATAGATTGGCCCACACAGTTTCAGGTGTTCCCAAATCGTCAACGAGTCGAAGAGTGCGAGGTCTTCCGGGAGGACACCGATGCGGTGTTTGATATCGAGTGGCGAACTCCGGATCGATAAATCGTCGATCGAAGCATCGCCGGCAGACGGTTTCAAAATTCCGGTTAACATCTTGACGGTCGTCGACTTACCGCTTCCGTTTGGTCCGAGAAATCCGAAGATGACGCCTTTAGGAACGCGTAGATTGAGATCGTGGACAGCAACGAAGTTGCCGAATTTCCTCGTCAGTCCGTTTGTTTGAATCATTCCCGGCTCAGAGAAGACGTTCCCGCAAAGGCGCAAAGCGCTACCGCGTTTTGAATGGTTTTCTTTGCGCCTTCGCGCCTTTGCGGGAGAATACTTTTCCAGCAAATTGGTTGACTTTACAGCGTGCGGAAGAATATCGTCTAGCCAAATCGTTTGACGGCACTTTAGCCCCTTCCCGACTGCCGTTCCCCTTGACCAATTCAGATTCCGAGGTGTGCTATGCGCACAGCAAAGACATTCGTCATGGTGGCATCGCTATTGGTACTGAGTCTGTCTTTCGTAATGCCGGCGAGTGCGAAGACTCGCGCGCGAAAGCAGCGTTCGTTAACGCGTGCTGAATTGAAGCAGGCGGAAGAGCGGCTGAAGGAGATGGGTTACCGGCCGGGACGAGTGGACGGCGTGATCGATGGCGACACGCGAAGGGCGTTGATCGTCTTTCAGAAGTGGGAAGGCCGTAAGCTCTCGGGCGCGCTCAGCCGCAACGAGTTTGACGCGATCATGAACGCAACTGCGCCGGAGGCGAGAGACTCCGGGTATCGTCACGTCGAAGTGGATCTCGATCGGCAAGTGCTCGTGCTGACCGACGACGACGGCGCGATTACAAAAATTCTTCCCGTCTCAACCGGCAGCAACAAGCGCTACAACGAAAAAGGAATGCGTGGGCTCGCTTACACGCCGACGGGACGTTTCCGCATCTACGCAAAGATCTCGGGCTGGCGGAAGTCGCCTCTCGGTCTGCTTTACTATCCCAACTACTTCAGCGACGGTCTCGCGATTCACGGAAACCCGGAAGTGCCGCACACGCCCCAGAGTCACGGTTGTGTTCGTATCCCGATGTGGGCCGCGGTTGAAATGAGCAAAGCGTTACCGGTGGGAACCATTCTCATCATCTACGACAGCCGCTCATTCGTCTCTGCCAAAGATTGGGCCGAAGCAGATAGGAATGGACCGATCGTCATTCGTTAGACGTCCGCCTCGACAGAATTAATCCGGATGTAATAGACAAAGCTAATACTTGACACCTCCCCTGTTCTCTACCCCGTCATAAGCCCGTGATGTGCGGCTTGGGTCTCTTCAGAGACGAGTGCCTCATATATCAAAAACCAAAGGAGACATGATGAAATCCTTACTGAAACCGACAATGTATGCCTTGTTTGTGGTGTGTCTGGTCTCAACTTTCACTTGTGCGATCGCCCAGCAAGTGAACAACCAGAGCGCCCTCACACCTGTTACAACGACTGGTAGCACAAAAAAACCAGAGGAGTCGAACGTCAATGAGAGGCTGCAAAAGTTGGAGAAATTGATCGAGTCGCAGCAACAGGAAATTAAAGAACTGCGGGCCCTCGTGGGAAGGCTCCCCGCAGAAGACAAGAATGCTGGTCAAGTTACAACTCCAGAGACGTCAGTTCCTCCAACCGCTCCAGTGAACGCAGTTGGTTCCACGTCAACATCTTCTTCGGAAAAAAAGACAGAGGTCAGCCCGTATTGGTTTGATCGACTCAAGGTGTCAGGCGATTTTCGATTCCGACTAGAGACATTCAGGAACCAGGGGTTCGATAGTCCCCTCGAAGTGCCTTCAAGAAATCGGTTGCGGGTTCGAGCACGGCTCGAACTCAAGACTGACAACTGCAAGGACGTTGGTGGTCCGTGTTTCGATTTCGGGTTGAGACTGGCCACCGGAAACTTCACCGACAACATTTCGACCAATCAAACATTAACTGACTTCTATGAGCGGAAACCGTTCACGCTGGAACGCGCATTCGTAAGATTCAACTGGAAGTTCGACGGCCCGTGGAAACTGGAACTTACAGCGGGCAAGTTTGAACCCACATTTAGAAGAGCACAGATGGTTTGGGATGATGATGTAAACGTCGAAGGTATATCCGAAGCTTTGTCCTTCAGCTCAGGGCAAAAGCTGTACGGAGTAAAGCTGGTTGCGTTTCAGTTGCCTTTTAATGAAGCGCCGGCAGGAAAAGATGGCATGTTATATGGCGGTCAACTACAGACGGATTGGAAGTTTGGGGAGAACTCTAAAGCTGATCTAAATGCGGGATACTATTCCTGGAACCATGCAGATCTAGTGTTATCCGGGCTCGGCGCAGCGACGACGCAGGTGAACGGGGGCATTTCGAATAGCGCCGCAGTTACTGGCGGTCAAAACGGCGACCTGGGCACTACAAATCGCATCATACGAGATCCAATTACTGGACAGATTAAACTGGATGCAACCGGAAAGCCGATCGGGTTTGTCGCTAACTTCAATCTGTTCGATGTGCTCGGAAACTACGTCTGGCGGGTAAGTCCGGAGACTCCCGTCAGGTTCACCTTCGATTATGTTCGCAATCTAAGTCGAAGAATCGATAACGAGAATAATGGCTACTGGGCTAGCATTGAGGTTCACAGAACGAAGTGTCAATGGAACAAGGGAAGATGGGCTAAACAGAACGACGATAACTGCGACGAGCTTAGCAAGAGAGGCGATTTGCTGCTTGGTTATACCTTCACGCGCATACAGCAGGATGCGGTACTGGTACCGTTCAACTTCAGCGACATTCTTGCTTCAAACAGTCGCGTGCATATACCGACTATCGCTTATGTGCCGCATGAAAATGTTGTCTTGCAGTGGACGGGCCTGTTTTCTCAACGCGCAAACAAGATCTTTCCGCTTTCACCTGTGAATCGGTGGCTAAACAGAATGCAGTTCGATGTGATTTACAAATTTAAGTAAGCAGTCACTGCGTCAGATAATCCACGACCTTGAGCAACTCTTCCGCGGAAAACACACCGTCCGCGCTGGTCCAAGTGCCTGTCTTATCGTTGCCGATGAAGGTTACCGGTAAATGCATCTCCGCGCCGGCAGGGCTACCAGTGAATGGGATCAGGAGTTTACTCATCTCACGTTCTTCACCGGTTACCACGGTCCAACCTGGTTGCACGTTGTAGCGTTTGGCCCAGACTTTCAGTGCTCCGGGTTTGTCTTTAGCCGGATCGGTACTGACCGAGATGAGGACAACCGACTTACCCAATCGTTCGCCGAGCAGCGTTTGGAGCCTGGAAAAAGTCTTTCCCTGCATCGTGCACGTGAAGGTGCAGTTTGTGTAGAAGAAACTCAGCACTACTACTTTGTCCTTGATTAGATCCGAGTAGAAACGAACCTTCCGGCCTTCCTGATCGCGCAACTCAAGATCTGGAAACTTGATCTTGCTGCTGCCTACATTGAGTTCCACCAACGGTGTGGCCACGGTCTGGTTCTGACCGCCAACCACACCGCAGGCGAGCAACACGAGCATCACACTGGCAACAAGACGGCGCTTCATCTGAAGATGATGTCTGCAAAAAGGTTACTTGTGCTGCCGGTTGTAGGAAACGTG
>DATNJO010000640.1:0-16412 GCA_035603895.1 Pyrinomonadaceae bacterium | reverse complement strand
CCTCTCCCGATCCGTCAGATCCCTGTCTCTACTTCTCCAACGAGTTGCTAGACGCGTTTCCAGTACACCGCATAGTTAATGACGGTGAGCTTTATGTGACTCTTGATTCGAGCAACAACTTCACGTGGAGCGTCGGTCCGTTTTCAACACCACGCCTTGCTCAATTTCTTGAGGACCACTCGATCGGGCTCTCCCCCGGTCAGACTATCGAAATAAACCTCGCGATTGATGACTGGTTGACCTCGCTCGCTTCCAAACTGAAGCGTGGCTATGTGATCACCGTCGACTACGGCGCCGAAGCCTCCGAACTCTACGATCCGGCTTTGAGACCAAACGGCACTCTGCGAGCTTTTTCGAAGCACAAGTTTGTAGATGATGTGTTGCTCGCACCCGGTGAGTACGACATCACCAGCAGTGTAAACTGGACGCAGGTGAAAGCGACCGGTGAACGTCTCGGGTTGCGAGTCGTGGAATTTGAGTCACAGGATCGCTTTCTGCTAAGAGCCGGGTTGCTGGACGAGTTGGGCCAGAGATTAAAGCGGATTGAAAAAGAAGCGGATAAGCTGCGATTGACGACCGACGCGCGAGAGATGATTCTCCCCGGCGGAATGGCGTCCAGTTTTCAGGTTTTGGTGCAGGAACGGAGGTAAGGATGTCGCGAGACTTTGAACTGATCGACGTTTGTCACAGCATCGAAGACGGCATGATCACTTACAAAGGTTTACCAGCACCGGTGATCACGGATCATCTCACGCGTGAAGACTCGCGAAACGTTTACGCGCCCGGCACCGAGTTTCACATCGGCAAGATCGCGATGGTCGCGAACACTGGCACATATCTCGACACTCCGTTTCATCGTTACGCACGCGGCCACGATCTCGCTGGGCTCGACTTGTATTCCGTCGCTAATCTGGAGGGCTTGGTGGTGCGAGTCACAGGGAAAGAGATTCGAGCTGATTTATTTGGCGGATTAGAAGTCAAAAATAAAGCCGTACTGCTGCACACCGGCTGGGACCGCCACTGGCGTACCGAAGAATATTCCAGCGGCAATCATCCATTCCTCACCGCAGACGGCGCGAACCACCTGGCGAAAAGCGGTGCCACACTCGTCGGCATCGATTCCTACAACATCGACTCGACCGCCGACCCCGCACGGCCCGCGCACTCCATCCTGCTCGGCCACGACATCCCGATCGTCGAACACCTCTGCGGCCTCAGCGATCTTCCGGACACCGGCTTCAAATTCTTCGCCGTCCCCGTAAAGATCAAACAGTTCGGCACCTTCCCCGTGCGCGCGTTCGGATTGGTACAGCGCTGAATCAGTTCTTCGAAACTACCGCGAGAAATGCTTTTGCTTCGGCGATCTCTGGTCGCGGAGTGTCGGCTTGGCGGGTTAATGCCAGGAGTTTGCTGTAGTAACTGCGCGCCTTCTTCTGATCGGACGCGAGAGTTGCGGCGCGAGCTGCGCCGTAGAGGCCGTTGAAGCGTTCGGGTGCGGTGCGAAGGGAAGTTTCGAATTCCACCAGCGCGACTGAGGGTTGTTTCAATTCAAGCAGCAGTTCGCCGAGTTGCTCACGAGCGGGAAGGATCGCGCCGGGCGTGACGGGATGTTTGTCGGTTGCATCATCCAGATCGGCCGCGGCACGCATCAGCTTCAAAGATTCGTCGTAATTCTTTTCCGCAAAGGCTAACCACGCGGATGCGATCTGCCTTTCAATCTCCACCTGTTTGGCCCAATCGTATTCGCCCTTTGCCATTACCAGCGCCTCGCGAAGCGCCGTCAACTTTTCCACTTCCTGACGTGCCGACTTTGCATCGCCACTACGCGCGAAGCCGATCGCGCGCGCGAAGTGAATATGTGCCTCTGCCCAGCCAAAACGCTGCCACGGAAACATCTTCACTGTATTCGCCGGCAACTCGAGTTTAGCTGCTTCGTCCCAACGTCTCCGCTCGAGCGCATAACGCGCCGGAATGGCCGCGAACGCATAAGCCACTTTGAAAGTCTTTGGCTCGACGTTTTGAATCCGGTTGAGTTCGTAGAGTACGCCCCACGCCAGCTTGTCCTGCGCACTTTGCAGGTACGCATAGGCGAGATAGTCCATCGCGTGCAATTGCTCGTCCCACGCACCCGCCATGTTGTGCCGCCGCGCAAAAGCCCTCGCTGAACTTTCCGCGTCGAGGTTGGAACGGATCGCTTCCTGCCACAAACCCATGCGGATAAAGATGTGCGAAGGCATGTGCTGCGCGTGGGCCGACGCGGGCGCGATCTTCGCATAGCTGCGTGCGGCGGGCAGCGCGAGTTGGGCCAACGCGGGATAGTCGTAACTGTGAATCAGGTAATGCGTGACGCCGGGATGCTGTGGCTGCCGCGCGAGCACGTGGTTCAGAATCCGCGCCGCTTCTTTCTCACGCACGTAGGTCTTGTCGTTTGACATCATGCCGGTGGCGATGAGCGTCAACGCGTAGAACACGCCGGCTTCGGAATCCGTTCGATTGCTATCGTAGAGACGTTTCATCCTCTCGTGGTAGGCAAACGCGCGCGTGCGATGGTCCAACTTGTCCGCGTCTTTGTAAAAAACTTCCATCGCAGCGATGTACTCAAGCTCTCGTTGCGTACGAGCGCCGGCGACTTTCGCCTTCTCGACCGCCTCCCAGCCGTGTTTCAACTCGGCCGCGGTTGGCGGCGCCCAGAGCGGATGATAGTTGCTCATCGCGATGCCCCAGTAAGCCATGCCGCAACGCGGATCGGTCGCCGCAACTTCCGTGAATGCCTTTTCGGCTTCTTCGTACTCGAATGAGTGCAACCACGCGACAGCGCGATTGAACTGCTTTTGCGCTCGCGGCGTGCACGAGACAGTGAAGTTTACATGTCCGAGTTCAGACGCTTCGTGCCGGTGGTCACCATGCTGAGCCTGGACAGTGATAACGGCGGACGCTATCGCGAGAAGGAGAGCGCGTTTCAAGGAGGTGGCCTTTCCGGGGGAGGTGGGTTGTTTTCTCTCTGCCTCTGTGTCTCCGTGGTTTAAATCAACCACGGAGACACAGAGGCACAGAGAAGAGGAACATCGCTAAAACAGTTCGAACTTGATGGTCAGATACTTCTTCGGGTTTTGCCGGAAGTCGTAGAGCATCTTTACGCCTTCGGACGACAATTGATTCACGTTTGTGTAGAGCGTCTCGTCGTTAAGCAACTTGCCAACCGTTCCTTCGCCGCGTTGGGCCGCGGCAACCATGTTGTCGACACGTTCGGCGGTGGTGTTGAAGCGCGCGATCGCCGCGCGGGCATCGTTGTAGATCTGCTCGTCGCGGATCAGTTTGCCCAGCGTTCCGTGGCCTGCGTTGATCTCGGCAATCATCAGGTTGATCTGGTCGACTGACTTGTCGAGCCGATCGGCAGTGCGATTGATACGCACGTAAAGCTCGTCGTCTGTCAGAAGCTTGCCGGCGGTGCCGCGACCCGCGCGTAGATCGTCGGCAATCGTTTTCAACTGCACCGCGATATCATTGGCGTTGTTGTAAAGCTGGGGATCGTTGATAAACCGTCCTGCCGAGCCGTTGCCGGACCGGATTTGCGTCATCACGTCCTGAGTCTCACGAATCGTCGCGTTGAGGTTGTTGTAGAGAGCCTCGTCGCTGAAGAGGCGGCCGATGGTTCCTTCGCCTTTCTTGACGCTCTGCACCATGCTGCTGAGCTCGTCTGACAATTTGCTGAGCCGCTGAGCGAGATCGGTTCCGGAGGTGGCGAAGTCGTTAACGGTATTTGACGACGACGACGGCAGAATCGCGCCGTCTGCGACGGGTTGGCCCAACGACGTGCCGGGCGTGATATTGATCAGCATCTCGTTTCCGAGCAGGCTCGGCGAACCTTGCTGAGCGGTTGAATCGGAACGGATGCGCTGGTTTGCGGGTTGGCCGTCGATGTTTGAATCGATCGTCATCTGCGCTTCAACGCGCGGCGCGCTCGGAACTGTCGACGGTTCCAGAAGAATGATTCGCTCTACCTTGCCCACGCGCACTCCCGCGAGGCGCACTTCGGAACCCTCACGCAAACCGTTCGCATCGACAAACCGCGCTTTCAAATGCAGTTTTCGACTGAACGGATTGATGTCGCCGGAAGCGTTGAGCACGAGAAAGATCAGCACGCCGATCGCAATCAGCACGAATATTCCTACGCGCAACTGGCTCAGGGTTACATTTCTTTTTGATGGAGGCATAGGGTTCCTTCCTTAGTGGCCCCGGAGGAATTTCTTAATATACGGGTCCTCAGCACGACGCAGCGATTCGTCTGTTCCACTGAAAATCACCTTGCCCGTACGCATCATCATAACTTTGCTGTTGATGAGGCAAAGACGTTCACCTTCACGCTCAAACACGACCTTGCCGTCGTCATCAACCACTGCGTACTCGGAACAGATGTACTGCACGTTGTTCATTTCGTGCGTGACGAAGATCGAAGAGACGTCTTCGAGATCGCGTAACTTCATCGCCAACTCGCAAATCGTGCGCGCAGTCGGTGGATCCAATCCCGCGGTCGGTTCGTCAAACAACACGATCTTCGGATCGCCGACCAGCGCCCGCGCGATGCCGACGCGTCGCCGCATACCGCCCGAAAGTTCGATCGGCATCTTGTCGATCGCGTCTTCGAGGTTCACGAACCGAAGCATGCGCCGGACTTCCGGTTCGACTTCATCTTCCGGCACGCCCTGTTCGTGCAACCGATAGGCGACGTTATCGTAAACGGAGAGCGAGTCAAAGAGTGCACCTTCCTGAAAGACCATGCCGATCTTTTTGCGCACGCGCATCATCTGGTCTTCGTTGTACTCGGTGACGTCTTCACCGTCGACGAGCACTTGACCCTCATCCGGTTTGAGCAGGCCCAAAACGAGCTTGATGATTGTCGACTTTCCGCCTCCCGAACCGCCGAGGATAATCTTCGTTTCACCCTTCATCACTTTGAAGCTCAGGTGATCCAGGATGACGCGCTCGTCAAACGCGAGCACGACGTTGCGAAACTCGATCGCGGGAATCGCGCGGTCGCGATCGTCGATTTCACGAAAAGTCGATTCCTGCGCCTCTTCGCTGACGGTGGGTGACGTGTTATGTATATCGGTTGACATCTGGCAGCACCGAAGGTGTTACGAAGTGCCTAGAATAACCTGAAGCGCCTTAGCGAGAAAGTAGTCGGCAATAATAACTACGATGGAAGCCATGACCACAGCTCGCGTAGTTGAACGTCCGACGCCGACTGTGCCTCCTTCCGTGTTGAGCCCCTGCCGGCAGGCTATGGTGCCGATAATCAGCGAAAAGACGAGTGGTTTAACCACGCCTCCAATCAGGTCGTCGGTCGTGATGCCGTCGCGCACGGCGGAGATGAAGACACTCGAAGATACCGAGTAAAGCGTCACGGCAGTGACCCAGCCGCCGAAAATACCTAGCACGTCCGCGAGCACCGTTAATAAAGGCAGGCTGACGAGCAGCGCCCACAAACGCGGCGCCACGAGCTTGCGGACCGGGTCGGTGCCGAGGGCGCGCATAGCGTCGATCTGCTGCGAAACGACCATGGAACCGAGTTCGGCGGAGATCGCGGAGCCGACGCGGCCTGTGACCATCAGCGCGCAGAGTACGGGGCCCAGTTCCCGAACGAGAGAAACGGCGACGAGATAGCCGGTCTGCGACTGCGCGCCGTAGGCTTTGAGGGTGGGAAAGGTCTGCACGGTCAGCACGCCGCCGGTGAAGAACCCCGTCAGAATGATGATGGTCAACGACCCGACGCCGATAGCGTCCATCTGAGCGATTATTTCCGGGATATAACGGGGTCGCTTGAAGAGACCGCGAACAGCACGCGCGGCCATTAGCGTCGTCTCTTGCAGCTCGAGCAGAGCGCGCGTGGCAAAGTTCATTGAGAGTTCATTAGACCAGTCAAAAGGGGCGCAACTACGTCGAAAAGAGCGGCCTATCATGCGCAAATTGCACGCAGGGCGTCAAGAGCCATAAAAGGGAAAACAAAACACCGGATGGACCAGTTACCCACCGGTTTGACTGTTGAGTAGAGTTTATGGACGGGGACGGAAGCCTTGCTGGGCCGCGGGGCGTCGCGGATTGTTTCTGCGTTGTGGCGCCACGACGTCGCGCAACTGAAGCCGCAAACGCCGAAGTGTGGCCAACTGTTCGGGACGAAGGATGCGGCGAATTTTCATCTCCGTGTGAATGCGCATCCGTAATTGCGCCGCCTGTGCAGCGGCGACTTCGTTGATTCGTTGTTCGATCAGGTTTTCGTCGGTTGGTTCGGCGTCCAATGCCTGATCGAGCGCTACGTTTGCTTCACGCAAGCGGCGGTTAGTTGACTGGCGTTCGAGTCTCGTGTCGGCGACGATCTGGCGAACTGCCTGGCGTTGATCGGGTGTCAGGCGAAGCTGTTCGATCGGATCCGTGGTTGGTTCCGGTTCCTGCTGCGCAAAAGCGAAGCTCGCGGCTGTAAGGACAAGTAACAAACTAAGCACTATCTTCATTATCTATCTCTCCGATCGTCGAGCAGGTCCAGATCAGCTTCGTCGTCGCCTGAGAGCAATCTCAGTTCAGCGGCGAGTTGGTCGCGTTCAGCTTTCGAAAACGGCCGTCGCGCTTTGGGTTCTGCTTTCGCAACGTTTGAACTCCTGGGGGTCGGCGACTGCACGACGACAGTTGGCTTGGGTTCCACGACGGGCTGTTCGCGTTGCTGTTTTACCTGGGCTTCCTGAATTGCGCGATCCAAATCCTGTTGCGTATAAACCGCGTTGGGGTTTCCCGTCGCTACTGTGACCGGTGCTTGCGTCGACGTAAACCTCATAACTGCCAACGCTGCGAGTACACAGAAAACCGCCGCTGCAAAACCAACCGCACCTTTCAACCACAGCGGCGATAGATCGAAAAACTGTCGCAACGCCGCGATCGCCGATTTCCTGATCGGCGCTGCCGCGTGCGCGGGCACGAATCCGGACAGCGCTTCATCGCGCCATTCGCCAATCGATTCACGCACTTGGGCAAACGCGGCAAACTCCCGCCGGCAGCTATCACACTGCTTCGTATGAAGTTCAAAATCGCGCCGCTCAGTTTCGCTGGCTTCGCCATAAAGCACCGAAACCAGATCGTCCGCGCGTTCACAAGTCGAGGAGAGGTCCGTTTCTTTCATCGTCATTCCCGTTTCAAACCGCAAACTTCTCTAGACGCATTTGCAATTGCTTTAGTCCCGTATACAGTCTGCTCTTGACCGTGCTCAACGGCAGATCGAGTGCTTCCGCGATCTCGCGAAACGTCAGTTCTTCAAATTCCTTCATCACTACCACCTGCCGTAACTCAACGGGCAAGCTGTTGAGCGCCCGGCGTACTGCGGCAGTTCGCTGGCGTCCTTCCGTGACCGTCGCCGGTGACGACTCGAGGGGCGTTGCGAAGCTGCTGGCTTTGTCCTCGTCGTCGTCGAGTGCGGATTCATTTCGGACCTTCGCGCGCCTTTGACGCGTGATGCACTGGTTGACGGCAATCCGGTGCAGCCACGAGGAGACCTTTGCTTCGCCGCGAAACCCGCGCAGATTGCGAAAGGCAGCCAGAAACGTCTCCTGCGTCGCGTCGCGGGCATCTTCCTCGCGGCCGAGCATGCCGTAAGTGAGCGCAAAAATGCGCCGCTCCCAGCGCCGCACAATCTCGCCGAAAGCGTCCGCATCGCCACTCAGAGCGCGTTCTACGATAATCTCGTCAGTGCCCAGCGTTTCCATTTGGCGCTCAAGGGTTTAGACGCGGCGGTTCCTCCAACAGCCGAACAAATATGTGGCGCAAAACGCCGAAGGCGTTAGCCAGCAAATGTGTGGCGCAAACGCCGAAGGCGTTGACCAGTTCCAGCCCAGGGTTGAAACAACCCTGGGGGTAAAAAGGTAGGAAAACGTTAACGCTGAAAGCGTTGGCTAGAAGTAGGCACGGATTGCCAACGCTTTCAGCGTTGTTTACCTCATTGCTTTTTTGAACCCAGGGTTGTGACCAACCCTGGGCTGCAACTAGCGAACGCCTTCGGCGTTGACCTACCACAAACAATGACCTTCAACCGGTCGATCACAATCGCCGTGGCCAACAATGGCAAAACTCGTTGACACTTCAGCGCTTAGTCGACAATAATAACGGCGGTCATTGCTGCGAAAGCAGCAACGCGCTCGACGAAACCGTAAACCTTCCCAAACGCGAAGACCTGCCGCGATGGTACCGCCTAAGTTAACGAATGCTCGAAAAACTCGGACGAATCCGTCTCCTCTACATCATGCTGGGTGTACTGCTGCTGGTCGGCCTGCTCCCGCTCGCCTTCGCAGGCATCATTCTGTCCGGACGCAGCGCCGACGAACTTCGCTCCATCGAAGGCCGCTACCAGGCCCAGCTCGTACAGGACAAAGCGCGCCAGATCGAACTCTACGGCCAGCGTTACCGCGACGTCGTCACTGGTCTCGCCCGTGCCTTTGAAATCTCCGGCGGCATCCAGTCCCTCGACGACGAGGGCTACAACGGGCGTCTGGAAAAGACCCTTCAGGAAGACCCAAACGTTATCGCTCTGGCCCTTTGGCCGGTCGACGGCACGCTTCATCGCGCGTTTCAGAAAGATGTGATCAAGCTGGAAGAGGTCGACGCGCGTGTCAGCGAGGTACTGGCTCGAATGAATGGACGCGGCCTCGTCGTCAGCCGCCCGCAGATCATTCGTTCGGGAGTCGAGATGGCCCTGACGATCGCGGAACCGGTGCTTGGCGGGAAAAACAACGAAGAGGTCGTCGCCGCTGTCGTGGCGATCGTTTCGTTTCAGGAAGTCTTCGATGCCGTTCAGCAACCGACTTCAAAAAGCGAACGAGAACTTTTGGACGCCGGGTTGCCGGTCGTGTTCGTGGTCGATCAAAACGGACGCGCGGTCGCGCACCCTGAAGCCAGCGTGGCTTTTTCTGAGAAACCGATGACGGACCTGAAAGTAGTTCAGGAATGGCTCGAATCCGGCGATCAGGTCCAATCAGCACTCGCACCGTTCTCCGCCACACGCGACGGCAAGTTAGTTGAGATGTTGGGTTCGTACGCGACCGCAGAGCTCGACAAGAGTTCGCGTCTCGGCGTAATCGCCATTCAGGACGAAGCAGCCGCGCTCGCGTCGGTCTCCGACATGCGCTGGCAAGTGCTTTGGATCAGTTTGGTGGCCGGATTGCTAACGATAATCACCGGTATCTTCTTTGCCAACAAACTCACGCATCCGGTACGCGAGCTCGCGAGCGGTGCTCATCGCATCGCTTCCGGCGACTTCTCGCAACGCATCACCGTCACCAGCCGCACCGAGATTGGCGACCTCGGCAACTCCTTCAACCTGATGACCGATCAGATCGAGCACTTCATCAGCGATCTGCAAAATTCGGCTGAAGAAAATCGCCAACTCTTTATCGGCACCGTCAAAGCACTCGCGGCCGCGATCGACGGCAAAGACCCGTACACACGCGGTCACTCCGAACGTGTGTCGCGCTTTTCGATGGCCATCGCGCAACGCCTCGATCTGCCTGACGACGAAATCGAAAAGATCCGTATCAGCGCCTTGCTACACGACGTAGGCAAGATCGCGATCGACGACAAGATTCTCAAAAAGCCTGCGGCGCTGACCGACGACGAGTATGAAATCATGAAGGGGCACCCACAGAAGGGGTTCAAGATCATGTCGCAGATTCCGGCGATGAAGGAGTTTCTGCCCGGAATGTACATGCACCACGAGATGGTCAACGGCATGGGCTACCCGCAGGGTTTGAAGGGCGATGAGATTCCCCTGATGGGCAAGATCGTCGCAGTCGCAGACACGTTCGACGCGATGACCACGGATCGTCCCTATCAAAAGGCGATGAAGTTTGAAGACGCACTTTCGCGCATCGAGAGTTTTGTCGGCACGCGTTACGACCCGGCGGTCGTCGCGGCGCTCTCCGAGGCATGCCGCGAGGGCCAGATCCGCCCCGGTGTCGTTAAGTTGAAGAAGCCACAATCCGGTGCCAAACCACCAGAGAAACCGCAGATTACACAGATTAGTCAATCCGTGTAGTCTGTGGCTATAATCATCGGCTTCATGGGACTTTTCTGGCGCCGAAAGAAAGAAGACGAGTTTGTCTCACTTCGTTTAAACGAACCTGCGGTTAAGGAGGAAACTCCCGCAGCCGCACCTCCGCAACCGGCCTCAACGGCACCGCCACAGCCGGCACCCGAGCCACCGAAACCAGCGCCCGAGCCACCAGCTAAAACGGTAGAACCACGCCCGGTTCCGTCACGTTCGACATTCTCGTCGTCAATTCTCGGTCTCGACCGCTCGATTGAAGAACTACAGGCGCAGGAGGCCGCGCTCGAACAGGAGTTTTCCGCGCGCTTCCGCCGCGCTGTCGCCGCAACCCGCGAGTCGCTCTCGGAAAAACTCGATACCGTTTTTGCCGGCCGCAAGCAGATCGACGACGAGTTGCTCGATCAACTCGAAGAAGTCTTGATCGCAGCCGACATCGGCGTCCCAACTACGCTCCACATTCTCGAAACCGTTCGTCGCGGAATCGCGCGCAATCAGATCAACGATCTCGAAGCACTGAAAAAAGCTATCAAGGATGAGTTGCTGAAGATCCTTCAGGCTTCGGAACGCGAGGGTGTCGCGTCGGAGACAAGTGTGCCGGAAACCGTTGCGCCCTACGTGATGATGATCGTGGGTGTGAACGGCGTCGGCAAGACCACGACGATCGGCAAACTCGCGCAACGGATCAAAGCCGAAGGCAACGACGTTTTGATCTGCGCGGCCGATACGTTTCGCGCGGCGGCGTCAGATCAGCTCGCGATTTGGGCCGATCGCACCGGAGTTCCTTTGATTCAACAAAAGCAGGGAACCGATCCGGCCGCGGTTTTGTTTGATTCTTTGAAAGCGGCGAAGGCGCGCGGTTCTGACGTGTTGATTGTCGACACTGCCGGACGGCTGCACACGAAGTCGAATTTGATGGCCGAGTTGGAGAAGATGAAACGCGTTGCGAGTCGCGAAGTCGAGGGCGCGCCGCACGAGACGCTTTTGGTGGTTGATGCTGTGACGGGTCAAAACGGCCTGGAACAAGCGCGACAGTTTTTGAAAGTCGCAGGTGTGACGGGAATCGTGCTGACGAAACTGGACGGCACGGCGAAGGGCGGCATTGCGGTAGCGATTGCAAAAGAGTTGAACCTGCCGATCCGCTATGCAGGGATTGGCGAGAAGGTAGATGACTTGGTTGTGTTTGATCCTCATCAATACGTGAATAGTTTGTTTGGTAATTAATGACGGACACTGATCGGCGCATGATGGCGCGAGCGCTGGAGCTTGCGAAAAGAGGCGTGGGCCAAGTCAGTCCTGGACCACTCGTCGGGTGTGTGATTGTCAGCCCTGCCGGCGAGGTGGTCGGCGAAGGCTTCTACATTTTCGAAGAAGTGAAACACGCCGAGACGATCGCGCTCGCGATTGCCGGCGAAAAAGCGCGCGGCGGCACGGCGTACGTTTCACTCGAACCACACGCTCATCACGGGCGCACGCCGCCGTGCACCGATGCGTTGCTCGCCGCGGGGATCAAACGCGTCGTCGCGCCAATCGAAGATCTCAATCCAAAAGTGTCCGGCAAGGGTTTTGCGCATCTGCGTGCGGCAGGACTTGAAGTTGAGACGGGGCTGCTCGTAGAGGAAGCGACGCAGGTGAACGAGGCGTACCTGCATCACATGCGCACCGGGCGGCCGTTTGTGCATTTGAAGTTCGCGGTATCGCTTGATGGAAAGATTGCGACGCGAACCGGGGATTCACGTTGGGTTACCGGGGCGGAGTCGCGTGCGCGTGTCCATGAATTGCGGCATTCGTACGATGCGATTCTCGTGGGCGCGGGAACGGTTTTGAAAGACGATCCGCTTTTGACCGATCGCTCTGGTTTGCCACGGCGCAGGCCACTTGTTCGGGTTGTACTTGACGACAAAGTTCAGTTGTCGCCGGAATCAAAGTTGGCAACGACGACCCGTGAAGCGCCGGTGCTTTTGGTTGGTAGATCAGAGAACACGGATTTGTTGGATAAGGGAGTGGAAATTCTTTCTTTAGATCCGTCAGATCTGTGTTCGGTTTTGGATGAGATTGGTCGTCGTTCGATTCAAAGCGTACTCGTCGAAGGCGGAGCTTCTATAGCTGGTGCATTTATTGACGCTGGACTTGTAAGCAAAGCCAGCGCATTCATCGCGCCAAAGATCATCGGTGGGAGCGACGCACCGACAGCGGTCGGCGGCGAAGGCGTCGAGCACATCGCTGAAGCGCTCGAACTCGAACGCGTTGAAGTGATCCGTCACGGTCGTGATACCGAGATCACCGGCTACCCGGCGGGACAAACAACGTGAGCGCCGTTCAACCCATTCCTTCCAAACGTTTCGGTCAGCACTTCCTCAGAGACAAGAGAACAATTCAACGCATCATCGAAGCGCTCGCGCCTGGTCGCGACGAAACGATCGTCGAGATCGGACCGGGCACCGGTGCGCTTACCGCACAGTTGATCGAACGCGCCGGACGTGTGATCGCAGTTGAGTTTGATAACAAACTTGCGCCGCTGTTGAGCGAACAGTTCGGCAGTTTCCCAAACTTCAAACTAGTCATGGCGGACGCGCTCACGACCGACTTCTGTAGCGAGATCGAGCCGGCGAATCAGGCGCGGCTCGTCGCGAATCTTCCATACAACATCTCGACTGCAATCTTGCAACGACTCATCGAACAGCGCGCATGCTTGACCGAAATGGTCGTGATGCTACAGCGCGAAGTGGTCGAGCGAATCATGGCGCCTGCCGGATCGAGCGAACGAGGTTTTTTGTCCGTGGTGATAGAGGCTTACTGCGAGACTGAGAAACTGTTTGATGTTGGACCGGGTGCGTTTCGGCCGCCACCGAAGGTGTGGAGTAGTGTTATTAGGTTACGTTTCAAGGAAATGTCCATTCCACACGAGGGCTTGTTTTGGGAGGTTGTTAGTAGGGGATTTTCTCAGAAAAGAAAAACAATTCTGAATAATCTGAGGCAAGCAACGGGACATCTGGAAGAGGTTCTGAAACGTAACGGCGGTGCGAGTATTGTGTTGTGTAAAGCCGGGGTTGAATTGAAGCGCCGGGCGGAGACGTTAACGATCGAGGAGTGGGATCGAATCGTCCGCGCGATGGTATAGCTTCACTTTGATTCCATTCTTCGGCCGCAGCGAAAGCACCGGCAGCACTTCCACTCGCTGCCCCTCCGCAAGTGAAAACCTGAACCGCTGGCCGATCGTCGCGAGCAGCAGGACGACCTCCATCATCGCGAAGTAGTTGCCGATACACTGCCGTGGTCCACCACCAAACGGAAAGTACGCATACTTCGGCATCTTCTCCACTGATTCACTCGCCCACCGGTCCGGCTCAAAACTATCCGGGCTCCCAAAGAAACGCGGATCGCGATGCGTGACCCACTGAAACGCAAACAGTTGCGTCTTGCGTGGCACCGCATAACCACCAAGCTCCGTGTCTTCTATCGCTTCGCGTCCGACCGCATAAGCCGGCGGATAGAGCCGCATCGTTTCCTTCGCGATCATCTCGGTGTACTTCAACCGCGGTAAATCAGAAACTTCCGGCACACGCCCACCCAGCACCTCGTCCAACTCTTCGTGAAACTTCTTCTCAGCCTCCGGGTGCGTCGCCAGCAGATACCAACTCCACGACAACGCGAGCGCCGTCGTTTCGTGGCCCGCGAGAAACAACGTCATCACTTCGTCACGCAGTTGCGCGTCGCTCATTTGGCTGCCGTCTTCATCCTGCGCCTGCAACAGCATCGACAGCAGATCGCCCTCATCCGAACCGCTCGCACGACGCTCCGCGATGATCCGAAACACGACTTTATCGATCTGACTCACGGCGTTGAAATAGCGGTAGTGACCGGGCGTCGGGAGTCGGTTGTCGGCGATCCATTTCAGCGTCGCCTGTGACGCAAACGGTTTCACGATCTGCGACAGCATCGCGCCGATGTGATCGGCGTCGCTTGAGACGTCGGAGTTGAACAGTGTCTTGACTACGATCTCGAGCGTGAGGCGCGTCATCTCGCGCGAGATGTCTCGCTGCTCGCCGTCTTTCCACTTCGCAAGCGCGCGAAGTGCGTATTGGACCATGATATCGCCGTACGAACTGATCCTTTGCCGGTGAAAAGCGGGCTGCGCGAGACGCCTTTGCCGCCGCCAGAACTCCCCTTCGCTCGTGACCAGTCCATTTCCAACGAGGCGATGGAAGAAAGGCGATCGCAGCGACTGCGCTTTGCGATAGCTTTTCGCGTTAGTGGTGAGGAGCGCTTCGATGTCCGCCGGGTTGTAAAGAAAGTGGGCGTAAACGTAGAGAAATCGCGAACGCACGACGTCGCCGTAGTCGCGTTGACAACGCTCGATGAAGCCGAGCGTGTCGTTATTGAACTCGCGCATCACACCGGTGATGAGTTTTCCCGTTGGGCCAGGTGGCAGCGAGTTCATTGCTTGCTCTTCAACAGATCCGTGTAAATGCCGGGTTCGCTGTCGGGAATGACGATCGCGCCGACGGTCTTTTGATAGAAGTGAACCGGTCCGGCGGCGCCGACGATGGCGTAGACGTAACCCATTTCTCTTAAACCCCACATTGCCGCGAGCAGCAAAGCTTTTCCGACGCCTTGGCCGTGCGCTTGTTCGACGACGCCCATTGGTCCAAAGAACCCGCGCCGCGTGCACTCGTAAGCGGCGAATCCGATCAGCTCGCGATTCATCGTAGCAACAAAAACCGAGATCGGCTGCCGCGCAAATCCTACCGAGATCTCGTCCGCCCAGCTCGTCGAAAAATTCTCGGCTACAAAAGAACGCACCACGCTAATTTCAAACGGCTGCGCCCGGCGCACGAGAAACTCCCGCGGCTCGCTTGCGAGCGCCGGTAGCTTAAGTAAATTTACGAGTAAGTCAGCCACGGACTTTCACAGACTAACACGGACAGAGCTTTAGAACTTTTTTGCAAAACCTCTGTCTGTGTTCGTCCGTGTTTGTCTGTGGCTCATTTTTTTGACGGAAGTACGCCGATGCGTTCTCCCTTTGCGGAACTCTCGATTAATCTCTGTAGCCGCGCCAAACGCGTCTCTTCCTTCTTCGCACTCATCACCCAGTAGGAAACAGTCTTCTTCAAGTACGGCGGATAAGTTTGAAAGTATTCCCACGCACCTTTAACCTTGCGAAACTCTTTCTCGTACTCAGCCGAGAGCTCGCACGGCGCATTTTCAAACGCATAAATACCCGTTCGCTTCGGATCGCGCTGCTCGTAAGCCGCGAGCCCCGCCGCGTGCATTCGTGCTTCCTTCTTCAACCGCTCAACGTGCTTAACATTGACGAGACTCCAAATACTGCGCGCCCGGCGCGGTGTGAAGCGCTGTTGGTAACTCGTCTCATCAAGCCTGCGACGCACGCCATCGATCCAACCAAAACAAAGCGCTTCATCCAACGCTTCAGCGTAAGTAATACTTTTCTTTCCCGAACTCTTCTTGTGAAAGCCGACCAGCAGTTCCGTCGCGCTCGCGTGGTTCTTCTCCAGCCATTCGCGAAACTTTTCCTGAGTTGCGAAAAACTTTGGTTTCATGGTCCAAAAGCCATCCACAGATTACACAGAGTTTTTCTGCGTAATCTGTGGATGGTATTTCTCCTAACGGTTTGGCGCCTGTCCTGGCAACCACGCTGGTCGAAAACTTGTATTGGCCAGCCACTGAATCGGCTTCACCAACGAGTTGATCGAACGCGTCATAAACGGAAAGTCGATCTTGCTGACCTCGTCACTCGGCCGATGATAATCGTTATGCAGGCCAAAACTCGAAACCGTATGGGCCACCACCCCGCGCACGGCGAGCGTGTAGTTGTCTGAACGTTGAAAAAAGTTCTGCTCGGGATGCGGATCGGCGACCAGCGCTGCTCCTTGCCGAACGAGTTCCGGGCCGAGCGTCGATCGTTCGTAACCAGTCAACCAAAGTGTTCCCGGCGCCACTTTCGCATCCGGCCGCCCCAGCATTTCGAAATTGAAATCGGCGACGATCTTTTCGAGTGGCACCGGCGTTTTGGCAATGAAGTAGCGCGCGCCGTAACCGCCACGCTCTTCACTGCCGAAGCAGATGAAATAGATCGTGCGACGTGGTTTTCTTCCGGCCGCCAGCACACGCGCCATCTCCATCACCGCGACGGAACCCGATGCATCATCGTCAGCGCCGTTGAAGATCTTGTCACCGGTGAGCGCATCGTTAACCCCGAGATGATCCAAGTGCGCGCTCAGCATGATCGCTTCGCCACTCGGATCCGTACCGCGCAGGACGCCGATCGCATTCCACGTCGCGCCGGCGTCTGCTTGCTGTACCGCACCGCCAA
>DATNJO010000639.1:0-2422 GCA_035603895.1 Pyrinomonadaceae bacterium | reverse complement strand
CACGCGGCGCCATCACGGAAATTTTTGGACCACGATCGTCAGGACGCACGAGCTTGCTCTACTCGGCGCTGGCTTATGCGACCGCGCATAACGAGATCTGCGCGCTGATCGACACCAACGATGTGTTTGCGCCGACCGCGGCGGCTACTGCGGGAGTAGATTTCGAACGGCTGCTATGGATTCGTTGCGCCGCGAATCTCGAGCATGCTTTCAAGGCCACGGATCTGTTGTTACATGCCGGCGGATTTGGCTTGGTCATTCTCGACATCGGCGACGTCGCGGGAAAAGATGCGCGCCGGATCATCACGTCCTGGTGGTATCGCTTCCGCCGCACCGTCGAAAACAGGCCCACGTCAATCCTCGTGATCGCGGAAGAAGCGTGTACGCGTTCCTGCGCCGCGTTGACGCTCGAGCTGCATGGCACGGGCGAGTGGTCACGCACGCGCGTCACGCACGGAAGTCTTTTGCGTTCCAATGCGATCAAAGTTAATCGTTGCCGTCCCTTCATGCCGGCCTTGAACGAGAGTCAATTTAGAGCCCAGGCCATTTCATAAATAAATCCACGATCATGTTTGCTTGTATTTACACTGAAAACATCGCGCCCGAACTGTCCCTGCCAGACTTTGCCTACGCGTTTTCGCCCCTGGTTGAAGAGACTCGGCCGGGCACGGTGGTGATCGACGTCGATGGCTGCGACTTGTTGTTTGGTTCTGCTTATCAGTTGGCAAATGAAGTATCTCGCCGGGCGAGAGAACCCCAAGCGAGTGGCGGTTTGGACACGACAGTCAGTGTGGCAATCGCGGCTAATCCGGATGCCGCTATTCATGCGGCCACTCGCTTGCCGGGAATCACGTTTGTCTCTCCCGGCGAAGAGCTCAGTTGTCTGGGCGAGTTTCCCGTCTCGCACCTTAATTATCAGTTGGTTAGTGTCGAGGAAAAGGCTGCGGCCGAGGTCTTTGAAACACTGCGGCTTTGGGGTGTCGGTACGTTCGCCGATTTTGCGGCGTTGCCAGTGACTGGTGTTTCGGAACGTTTGGGCCAGGATGGCGTGCGTTTGCAGCAACTGGCGGCCGGCAAAACCGAACGGCATTTGAAGGTCAAACAGCCTGAGCCTGTTTTCGCCAATTCACTGGAACTCGAACACCCGCTCAGCGAACTCGAGCCACTCTCGTTTGTTTACGCGCGGCTCTTGCATCAGCTTTGCGCCGCTTTGAATTCATATAGCCTCTCGACGAATGAGTTGCAGGTGGAGTTGCAACTCACGGATCACACCACGCACGAGCGCCGGTTGTCGCTGCCTTACCCGATGCGCGATCACAAAGTGTTTCTGAAGTTGTTATTGATCGACACGGAGATGCATCCGCCGGCCGCACCGGTAAGAGGAGTTTCGCTGGCCTGCGAACCGGTGAAACCGCGTGTCGTGCAGCACGGATTGTTTGTGCCGTTGGCCCCGGCGCCTGACAAATTGGAGCTCACGCTCGCGCGGCTCGCAAAACTGGTTGGTGAAGAGAACCTCGGTTCGCCGGCGTTGCTCGACACGCATCGTCCGGATGCCTTCACCGTCAACAGATTTGTGCTGCCGTCAAAAGCAAACAATCGTCAATCGTCAATCGCCAATCATCAATGCCTGGGTTTGCGCATGTTCCGCCCGCCGTTGCGCGCGGTGGTCGAAACCACGCAGGGCTTGCCAACACAGATCAGTGCGTGGGGTAAGCAGCGAAGCGTTTACGGCAAAGTCGTGCAGCTTGCTGGACCGTGGAGAACCACGGGCGATTGGTGGCGTGAGGATCGCTGGGCGCGAGACGAGTGGGATGTGGCGGTCACGCCGAGTAATAACACGAGTACTGAAGCGCCCGGTCTCTATCGCATTTACCGGAAGCTGGATAGTGAGATGTGGTTTGTGGAAGGAAACTACGACTGAGGCCACAGATAGACACAGACGAACACGGACGAGTACCGGGAGCGGTGGCGATCAGGGTCCGGTTCGTATGTCAGAGCACGGTCTTTAAACGCAACCGGTCGGGATGATCAGACGACACCGAACCCGGTCGCTTCCCCTCCTGATACTCGTCCGTGTTCGTCTGTGTAGTCCGTGGCTAACTTTTATGTCTTACGTTGAGTTACATGCTCGTTCGGCTTTCAGTTTTCTCGAAGGCGCTTCGGTGCCGGAAGAACTGATCGCCACTGGTCTCGCCATGGAAATGCCGGCCATGGCTCTGTTGGATCGCGACGGCGTTTACGGCTCGCCGCGCTTTCACCTGTCGGCCAAAAAGAACGGAATGAAAGCTCACATCGGCTCCGAGATCAATGTCAAAACTCCAAACGCCGGCGTCGTTTCGATTCCTGTTCTAGCCAGAAGCCGTACCGGTTATCAAAACCTTTGCCGCCTGGTCACGCTAATGAAGCTGCGTGTGCCTAAACA
>DATNJO010000638.1:0-2679 GCA_035603895.1 Pyrinomonadaceae bacterium | reverse complement strand
CGTTGGCAATGTCTCCGGTGGAGTCGCAACAGCGAACTACATACTGCCGGGTGGAACGGCGCCGCAAGCGTTGACGATCACCGGAGAATTCAGCGGTGGTCCGAACACGACTCCGAGCAGCGACACGGCCACGCTGAATGTAACCTTCAACATCTGTCTCCAATACGATCCGACCAAAGCCGTGAAGAGTGGAGCTGCGTATCCGATCAAGATCCAGCTCTGCGACGTCAACGGCAACAACGTCTCGTCCGAGAGCGTTGTTGTTCACGCGGTCGGTGTTGGCCTGGTGTCAGAAGATTCGTTCGGCGAGGTAATCACCGCTGGAAATGCGAATCCGGATAACAACTTCCGCTTCGCTGGTGGTTTTTACATTCTCAACTTGAAGACGACCGGACTCAGCACCGGCGTCTACAACCTCTACTTCACAGCCGGATCGGATCCCGTGTTGCACACGATCCAATTCCAGGTGAAGTAGGACCATTCTTCAGCTCGTGGTGTCCTGGTGGTGCCCCTCAAAGGCCCGCCAGGACACCACACCTTTCCCCAAATTTCACCACCAAGTTGACTGAAACGGGTGACCGATGTTTGTCACCTTGACCCGAATCCTGTCATTGGCCCAAAAAGGCCCTTTTTGCCTATTGACCCGCCCTTTTCGGAACTGGTAAAAGCTTGATTGGCCCTTACCGGCCATGAATTGTCCTGCCGGTATACCTCTCCAAAGTACGTCTCAACGTCACGAGTGTTTGGGAGGATACCGACCATGTTCGCGCGTAAGCCGCAGCCTTCGCTTCGTCGCACACGACGACAAAAAACTCATAGACCAGCATCAATCAGAACGTGGCGCGTTGTAGTTGTCGCCGCCGTTGTTGCATTCATCTCAGTCTATGTCGCGTTCGCTGCGATCTCCCTTTCCACGTTGGTCGCTTACACGCAGAACTTCGACAGCATGAACGTTCCGTTGTCGAGTCCCACGCCTTCCAATCTGCCCGCAGACTTTCGTGTACTAACACTTTCTGTGGTTCGCAACGTTGGCTCGTTTTCCTCTGGAAGCACGCAGACGTCGCGCGTTGGTGGGGCCAATATGCCCACGAATGCGGCGAACGGCAGTTACAACTTCGGCGCCGGCACGGCCACTTTAGGCAATGCCGATCGTGCACCGGGTTTCATCGCCTCCGGCACTGCAACTGCGAGCGGGAATCTCTACGCTCAACTCGTCAACAACACGGGCGGCGCACTTTCCGGTTTACAGATCTCGTACGACGTCGAGAAATATCGCAACGGTTCAAACCCGGCAGGTTTCCGTTATCAACTCTTCTATTCATCCGACGGTAATTCATGGACCGACGCCGGACCTGACTTTCTAACGAGCTTCGCGCCCGACGCGGACAACAGTGGTTTCGCAAACGCTCCTGGCGCAACTGTGTCAGTCGCTAACAAGACGCTGAACGTTTCGGTCGCCAACGGCGCCAACATCTTTCTCGCGTGGAACTATTCGGTTAATACGGGCAGCACAACTACAAACGCGCCGGCATTGGCCATCGATAACGTTTCCATCCAGGGCATCGGCACCGTGGCGACCACGAATCCGTCCGGCACCGGCAACGCAAATCCAACTTCGGTGTTACCGGGTGAAGCTTCGACACTAACAGTCGCGGTCACTCCGGGAACAAATCCCGCGAGCACGGGGCTGACAGTTACAGCAGACCTTTCGGCGATCGGGGGATCTGCGAGTCAACAGTTCTTCGACGACGGCTTGAGCGGTGGCGACACAATCACAGGTGACAAGGTGTTTACTTACACGGCCGTCGTCGCCTCGCTTACTTCGCCTGGCGCGAAGTCGTTGCCATTCTCAATCAGCGATGCGCAGTCGCGCACTGGCAGTGGTTCGATCAGTTTGACCGTGCAGCAACCACCACCACCGGTGGACCATCTCGTTATCAGTCAACTCTACGGCGGCGGCGGAAACTCCGGTGCGACGTTCACGAACGATTACGTCGAGATCTACAACCCGACCGGTATCTCGTTCAATCTCGCCGGCTGGTCGCTGCAATATGCATCGGCTGCGGGAACAAGTTGGACCAACAAACAACCGCTCGGCGGCACGATAGCTCCGGGTGAATACTTCCTCGTCGCACTCGCTTCAGGCGGGGCTAACGGCGCACCGTTGCCGGTTCTGCCAAACATTTCCGGCGAGATCAACATGAGCGCCACGACCGGCAAGATCGCGCTCGTCAGCAACTCGATCTCGCTGAGCGGCAGTTGCCCGAACGGCAGCGATCCGGACATCGTCGACTTCGTTGGTTACGGAACGTCGGCCAGTTGTTTTGAAGGCGGTGCGCGTGCGCCGGCGCCGAGCAATACCAATGCATTGTTTAGAAAGCTGAACGGCGTGCAGGACACGAATCAAAACGGCGCCGACTTCCAGACCGCCGCGCCGAATCCGCGTCGCAGTGCGCCAATCGTCGAGCTTGGTCCATGGGTCGCCGGCACCGATCCGATTTCTGACGGATTCAACACGCCGTACGACGCCACGATCACGGTTGATTTCAGCGAACCGGTTGACGTGACAGGTTCGTGGTTCAATGTCACGTGTACGAACTCCGGGACTCACAACAACGCAACCGTTGTGTCTTACAACGATGCGAAGGGTTATCACATCACGCCGAACACGGGCTTCCA
>DATNJO010000637.1:0-4828 GCA_035603895.1 Pyrinomonadaceae bacterium | reverse complement strand
ACATCAAAAACGCGAAGGAACTGTTCAAGCAGTACGACGGCTGGTGGGTATCGTTTGAGACGTTGCGCGAGAAGTACACCATCAAACGCGCCGACATGAACCAACTGCGCGAGTACCAGCGTCGGCAGGCGCAACGGCTGGACGTGATGAAGCCGCGTTTCAATCTCAACGAAACCCGCTTGCTCGACCTGGCCCAACAACGCGCGCGATTGAGTCTTGCTTATGGCGGCAAGTCGGCAAACCTGGGCGAAGTGCTGAACGCGCGTTTGCCGTCGATTGTCGTGCCGCCCGGTTTCACGATCCCGTTTTACTACTATGACGAGTTCATCAAACGAAACAAACTCGACGACACGATCTTTGGTTTGCTCAACGACCAGAAGTTTGTGCACGACCCGGCCTACCGGCGCGAGCAACTCGTGTTGCTGCGGCAGAAGATTGAGAGCGCGGAGTTTGATCCGGCACTGCGTCAGAGGATCTTGCAAAAAGTCGCAGGTGAATACGCCGGTAAGGGATTGTTCGTGCGCAGCTCTTCTAACTCGGAAGATCTGCCGAATTTTAGTGGCGCCGGGCTCTATACGACTGTGCCGAACGTTCGCGGCGACCAGGAGTTGATCGACGCAATCAGGAAAGTGTGGGCTTCGCTGTGGAACTTCGAGGCTTATGAAGCGCGCGAGCGTGCGAGTGTAGACCACTCGAAGATCTTCATGGCGGTGCTGCTTCAGGAGGGAATTAATTCTGAAAGCTCTGGCGTGATGATCACCACGGATCCGTATGACCGCGAAAATAGCGGCGCCATTTACATCAGCGCGAAGCGTGGCTTGGGAATCAAAGTGGTCGAAGGCCAGCGCATCGCGGAGCAGATCATCTTTCGCCCGCGTACAAACGCGATTCAGGTCCTGACTCGGTCTGCTGAAGACAGCCTGCTCACGTTTGACGAGAAAGGCGGCGTGAAGGAAGTCCCGATCACCGGCGACCGCGTCGTTCTTACAGACGACGTAATCCGCCGCCTCGTGCGCGCCGCGGGCTCAATCAAGCGCGTCTTCGGCACCCGCGATCAGGACATCGAATGGGCCTACATGAAGGGGCAAATCTACATCGTCCAGTCGCGTCCTTTCATTCCGGGAAGTTAGTAGACAGGATTACATGATTCACAAGATTATTTGACAAGTGGAGGAGGACTCGGGTATAAGGCCCGGGCAATGTTTAATACCGATCGCGGCCATCATGTGTACTGGCATCACCACCACGAGGGTGGCGGGCTGCGATCGTGTTGCAAGCGCTGACGACAAAACCTAGAAGCGCAAGACGATTCCAAAACCCGCTGCCGAAACCAACCCGGCAGCGGGTTTTTCTTTTCCGATGACTTCGAGAATTCCAGCAGGAATGCGTTATTACATCGGCGCCGAGGCAAGGCTGCGGCGCACGATCGAAGACACGGCGATGTCCGTGTTTGCTGCGTGGTCGTACGAAGAGGTGATCACGCCGTCGGTTGATTATTACGACCTGTTTGAACAAGGCATGGGCCAGGCGGAGGCGCAGCGTGGTTTTCGTTTCACCGACAATGATGGGCGATTGTTGGCGCTGCGGCCCGATGTGACGAGTTCGGTAGCGCGCATGGCGGCGACGTTGTTATCCGAACGGGCGCGGCCGTTGCGCTTCTGTTACGCGGCGCCGGTGTTTCGCCAGCAGTTGCAATCGCACGCTGAGTGGCGCCGCGAGAACACGCAACTCGGTTGTGAGTTGATCGGTGTCGGTGGTCACGAAGCGGATCTGGAAGTGTTGCGATTAGCGGCGGAGATACTGTCGCGTCTGAATTTGCAATACGTCATCACGATAAATAATGTCGAGATCTTTAACGGCGTGGCCGCACATTTGGAACTCGCGGCGGCTAAGCGGGAGCAGTTGCGACGCTTGATCGACACGCGCGAAACCGCGGAATTGCAGCGGTTTCTCAACGGTTTTGGCAATTCCGAAGGGCGAGCGTTTCTGCAACCAACGCAACTGACCGGCAAGCACGACGTGATTAATGCGGTGCGCAAAACGATCGCAAATGCCAGGTCGATCGCTGCGCTCGATTCACTTGAAGAACTGTGGACCGCGATCGACTCGCGCGGTCTCGCGGAGCATTTCGAGATCGATCTCAGCGATGTTTCGAGTCTCGACTACTACACGGGTTTGAGTCTGAAAGTTTTCGTGCACGGCGCGGGTACGAGTGTCGGACGCGGGGGCCGCTACGATGGTCTAACCGGAAACTTCGGCCGAGCGGAACCGGCGGTTGGTTTTGTGTTGAATCTCGACGCGCTCACAGAAGTGCTCGCGCGAAGAATGTCGAACACCTGATGATTACGATTGCGATTGCGAAAGGCAGGATGCAGGACGACGCGCTGGCGTTACTGGCGCGCGCCGGCGTTCGCGTCGCTGAAGATGCGCGCAATTCACGCCGATTGGCGCTCACCGATGATTCGGGCAAGTATCGTTTCATTTTCGTGAAGCCCGCGGACGTTCCGGTTTACGTCGAGCATGGGATTGCTGATTGTGGGGTGGTGGGACGAGATGTGCTGCTGGAGTCGCAGGCAGATCTTTTGTTGCCGCTCGATCTCGGGATTGCGCGTTGCCGGATCGTGGTGGCGGCTGCTGATGCGGAGATCATGACGCGAAGTCTTGGCATGTTGCGCGTCGCGACGAAGTATTCGCAGATCGCCGGCGCGCACTTCGGTGCGCGCGGTATTCCAGTGGAGATCATTCAGCTTTCGGGTTCGGTAGAGCTCGCGCCTGCGCTCGGGCTCGCAGATCTGATTGTCGATCTGGTGGAGACAGGGAGGACGCTGCGCGAGAACGGGTTGACGGTGGTCGATGAGATTGCTGAGTCGACGGGGAAGTTGGTGGTGAATCGCGCGAGTTACCAACTTAAGCCGGAATCAATAACGGAATTGGTTAGAGCTTTGGAGAGTGCGCTGAGTGCTTCGGTGAATGGAGGCCACGGAGTTTGATTCGAATCCTGCGCAAGGGTGAGGTCGATGAGCTGATGTCGCGGCTAGCGGTACGTTCGGTGGCGCTCGATTCGAATCTGCTGGCGCAGGTTGCGTCGATCATTGATGACGTTCATGTGCGTGGCGACGAGGCGTTGATCGAGTACACGAGGAAGTTTGATGGTGTTGAGCTAAAGCCGTCTGAGTTACGAGTTGGTGAAGACACGCTGCGTGCTTCTGCCGCGAAGGTTGATAACGAAACGCTTGCTGCGTTGCGAGTGGCGATCAAGAACGTGCGCGCGTTTCACGAGCGGCAGGTGGAGCAGTCATGGGAGATTTCACCTGCGGACGGTGTTCGATTGGGCCAGCGCATCACTCCCCTGGAGCGAGTTGGATTGTACGTGCCGGGAGGGACGGCGGCATATCCGTCGTCGATCGTGATGAATGTTGTTCCGGCGCAGGTGGCGCAGGTTGAACGCATCGTCGTGACGACTCCGCCGCGAACGCTCGCGGCGAATCCGGCCGTGGCGGCAGCGTTGCTTGAATTGAATGTTAAAGAGATTTATGCGGTTGGCGGCGCGCAGTCGATCGCGGCACTCGCGTTTGGCACTGAAACCATTCCCCGCGTCGATAAGATCACCGGACCGGGAAACAAGTATGTTGCGGCCGCCAAGAAGCTTTTGTTTGGGGTGGTTGGCATCGATGCGATTGCTGGGCCAAGCGAGATCGTAATCATCGCCGATAATACGGCGCGGGCCGATTTTATCGCGGCTGATCTTTTAGCTCAGGCCGAGCACGGCGAGGATGCATCCGCGGTTTTAATTACCACTGATTACGTCTTGGCCGAGCGGGTCGCTGAAGAACTTACGGTACAAATAGAATCATTGCCACGACGTGCAATCGCGCAATCGTCGCTGGAAAATTACGGCGCCATAGTGCTTGTCCACACACTGGTGGAGGCTTGCTCGCTGGTTAACGAATTAGCGCCGGAGCACGTTGAGATCATCACGAGCGACGATGAAGCCGTCGCCGCGAAGATTAAACACGCAGGCGCAATCTTCTTTGGCGCTTACACGCCGGAAGCGGTTGGCGATTACCTCGCTGGTCCAAATCACGTGTTGCCGACAGGGCGAACCGCTCGTTTTTCATCAGCGCTCGGCGTTTACGATTTTGTGAAGCGCACGAGTTTGTTGAGATATTCGCAAGCGGCGCTGAGTGTAGTTGCCGAAAACGTTCGTGTGCTTGCCGAAAGCGAGGGGCTCGCAGCGCACGCACGCTCAGCGACGATAAGGAAGGAAGGTTTCCCGCAAAGACGCAAAGGCGCAAAGGAGGTGTGAAGTACCGCCTTTCCTTTGCGTCTTTGCGGGAAACAATAAATGACCGCTCCACTCGACATCATCAAGCCTGCGGTGCGTGCGTTGCGCGCGTACACGCTCTCGCCGCATCGCGCGTCGGTGAAGATTAATCAAAACGAGAATCCGTGGGACGCGCCCCCCGAGATCAAGGAGGAGGTGCTGCGGCGGTTCGCGGCCCGCAAGTGGTCGCGCTATCCGGATTTCGTGTCGGTGAGTTTGCACGAGCGTTTGGCGGAGTTTGCCGGTTGGAAAGCGAATGGAGTCATCGCGGGCAACGGTTCGAATGAATTGATCCAGGCGTTGTTGATGGTTTCCGTTGAGCCCGGCAAGCGCGTATTGATTTCGGAACCGACGTTTACGTTGTACAAGCAAGTGGCCACGGTGCTGGGCGGCGAAGTCGAAGCGGTTTTGTTGACACCGGAGTTGATTTACGACGTAGCTGCGTTGCTACGCACGATTGAAGCGACGCAACCTGACGTCACGATAATTTGCTCGCCAAACAAC
>DATNJO010000636.1:0-5636 GCA_035603895.1 Pyrinomonadaceae bacterium | reverse complement strand
GTAGACCTGTCCCGCCGATTTGCCGGCAACGATCGATTCGACCACATCATTAACGTCCGCGACGTTTATTCCATATCGTGAAACAGCTTCGCGATCGACCTTGATTTGTAGTTGCGGCAACCCCGACACTTGTTCGACTTTCACATCTTCCGCGCCCGGCACTTTGGCCACGGCACGTCCGATCTGTTCCGCGGTCTTTTTGAGCACGTCGAGATCGTCGCCGAAGATTTTGATCGCCACATCCGAGCGCACACCCGCTATCAACTCGGAGACCCGTAACTCGATCGCTTGCGAGAAGCTGAAGGCACCGTTTGGGACCTTCGCTTCGAGCGCTTCAGACATTTTCCCGATCAACTCCTCTCGCGTCCCAGCGGTGGTCCATTCGGAGTGAGGTTTCAACGCCACATATACGTCTGTTGTTTCCACGCCCATCGGATCGGTCGCCACTTCGGCGCGACCAGTTTTCGACACAACCTTCGTGACTTCCGGAAATGCCTTGAGCACCTTTTCCGCTTCACTGACGGTGCGCACACTCTGAGTGAGCGAAACGCTCGGAAGCTGTTGTATCTGTACAGCCAATGCACCTTCGTCAAGCCGCGGAATGAACTCCGAACCAAGCCACGGAAAAATCGCGACGCTCAACAACACCAGGACCGAGGCAACAATCATCGCCGATCGACTTCTTCCCATGACGTACGCGAGAACCGTCCGGTAATGTCGCTTCGCAAACCTGATCGCGAAGCTTTCGCGTTCTGAAACGTGTCCACGCAACAGATAGGTCATCGCAGCGGGTACGTAAGTGAGGCTCAGAATCAACGATCCCAAAAGCGCAAAAACAACCGTCAACGCCATCGGTTTGAACATCTTTCCTTCGATTCCGGTGAGCGTGAGTATCGGAAGATACACAATCATGATGATGGCCACCGCGAACACGACCGGGCGGCCAACTTCTATGGAAGCTTCAAGAATCGTCTGCTCCGGTGGTTCATCTGTGTGCCGTGACTCCGCGCGCCGGCGGACACCGTTCTCAACCATCACCACAGCTCCATCGACGATCAGCCCAAAGTCCAGCGCACCAAGGCTCATCAAGTTTCCCGATACATTGAACAGCCGCATCAAGATCGCCGCGAACAGCATCGACAACGGAATGATCGTCGCAACCAAAAGACTTCCACGCCAGTTTCCCAACAGCAGGATCAGTACGACGACAACAAGCAATGCTCCTTCGATGAGGTTCTTCACGACGGTCCAGATGGTCCGGTCCACCAACTCCGCGCGATCGTAAAAAGGAATCAGTTCGACGCCTTTAGGCAATGTCTTTTGAATTTGTGCGACGCGTTCTTTAACACGTTCGACCACCGTGCGCGAGTTCTCACCTTTCAGCATCATGGCGATGCCCGCAACGATTTCTCCTTCACCATCAGCCGTCACCGCTCCTTGCCGCACGGTAGCGCCAGTGACGACTTCGCCGACATCACGAACGTAAACCGGCACACCCTCACGACCTATCTTCACGACGATACTCGAAATGTCCTGCGTCGATTCAGCGAGACCGATTCCTCTTAGCAAATACTGTTCGGAACCGTGTTCGATGTAGGCGCCGCCGACATTCGCATTGTTTCGCGCAACAGCCTCGAGCACGTCTCGTAACGACAGTCCATAAGATTGCAGCTTCGTTTGGTCCAACTGCACCTGGTACTGCTTTTCGAGTCCACCAAAACTATTCACTTCCGTGATGCCGGGAACGCCTAACAACTGCCGGCGCACGTTCCAATCCTGAATCGTGCGCAAAGCCGTCGGGTCGTGGCCGCTACCGGGCGCTGCTCGCAATTCGTATTGGTAGATTTCACCGAGGCCGGTCGAGATTGGTCCCATTTCCGGCGAGCCGATGTTTTCCGGTATCTGTTCGCGTGCCTGTGAAAGCCGCTCAAGGACCAGTTGACGCGCGAAGTAAGTGTCTACTGAATCGCTGAAAACAATAGTGACGGCAGAAAGTCCAAACTTCGAAACCGAACGTATTTCCTGAGTATTCGGCAGGCCCGACATCGCGACTTCGACCGGAAAGGTTATCTGCCGTTCAATCTCGAGTGGCGCCAAACTCGGCGCGGCAGTGAGCACCTGTACCTGAACATTTGTTACGTCAGGAACAGCATCGATCGGTAAACGTCGTAGACTGTACCAACCCGCTCCAATCAGAACGACTACAAGTAGCATCACGATCAAGCGGTGCGAGACTGAGAAGCGAATGATTGCGTTTATCATCAGTGATCGTGATCTCCTAGCTCGCCCTTTATCAACTGTGTCTTGAGCGTGAAGCTGCCTTTCGTAACAACCTTGTCGCCAAGTTGAAGGCCGTTAAGAATGCGCGTGTACCCATTGGTCTCGGCGCCGGCTTGAACGTCGCGGACTTCGAACACTCCCGGCTCATCGTCCTTCGGAACAAACACGACAGTGCGTTCGCCCAGTCGTTGCAATGCTTCTGATTTCACGACTAATTCCTGATCGGGAGATTCCGCCGCGCCGGTCTGGAAGCCGACCTGCACAAACATTCCCGCTTTGAGCCTCTCGCCTGGATTACTAATTTCGATCCTTACTCGTGCGGTTCGCGTCTCTTCGTTTAGCTTCGGATCGATGTAAGCCACGCGGCCCGATAACGCTTCGCCTGCGGCCGCAGTGCTCGTCACTTCGACAGAAGTTCCGAGGTGAACGCGACCGACTTGCGCTTCAGGCACATTGGCAATGATCCAAACGGTTGACAGATTTCCGATCGTGAACAAAGGCGTTCCCGCTTCGACACCTGCGCCCGTGTTTACAAGTCGTTCAATGACGGTTCCGGAGACCGGAGCGCGCAGGGCGACAAGCGAGGTGTCCTTGTTGTGGTTGTGTCTTTCGTCTTCCGGCACTGGCGCACCGAGCGATCGCATTTCGTCGCGAATGTGAGACACGTCTACGCGTGTTGTTTCGACCGCAGCACGTGCTTCCTGCACTTCGCGGTTCAACGAAATGTTGCTTTGAAAGTCATATTCAGCCTTTGCGGTCTTGTACGCTGCTTCGGCAGCGATCAAATCCTTGCCCGCACCCGCGCCGAGTTCGATGAGACGACGGACACGTTTCAGCGTCGCTTCAGCTTCATCCAGTTTCGCCTTCGCCGATAAAACGGCAACGCGATTCTCCGCTCTGAGCACTCGTTCCAGGTTGCGTTCGGCAAGTGCGCGCTGCGTTTCAGCCTCGTGCAGTTTGCCGTGCATTTGGGCGATCTGCGGGCTGGAGATAACCGCCAGCACCGCACCAGCTCGCACGCGATCGCCAAGCCTCACGTGCACCTGGTCTATTCGGCCACCGACAAGCGGCGTTGCCTGTTGAGTCTGTTGCTCGTTTGCCTCGACGGTTCCGGTAGTGTGTAACAAGGCTATTGCTGGTCGTTGCGTCACGCCCTCGATCTCGATGCCGGCGGACTGGAGCGCTTCGGGTGAGAGCTTCACTTCCTCGCCTTCATGTTGTTCGGCGGCTGGTGTGGTTTCAGCATTAACGTGTGTTGATGGAGCCCTTCGTGTCCACAACACAATCGCGATCAACGCGACGATTGCAATTACCGCGACGCAAGCCACGATGATGAGCTTTCGCTGGCCTGCAGTGTTCGTTTGAGTTGTTTCGTTGTTGTCCGGCATCGTTGTTACCTCATGGGGGGGCCACCGAGAGCCGCCTGTAGATCGGCGAGCGCCCGATATTGCTCGGCGAGTGTTTCGGTGTACTCGCGCTGCGAATCAAGCAAGCGACGCTGCTCTGACAGAAGATCGGTGATTTGAAATTGGCCCAACTCGTATGCTGCCCGAATGACGCGAATGTTTTCCGTCGAACGCGCAATGACGCCTTGTTCAAACGTCAATGCAGCGGATCGCGCTGCTTCGTAGCGAGCGTACGCGCTGTGGACTTCCGAACGGATGACCTGTTCGAGAAACTCGCGGCGCGTGCGAGCTTGAGAAACGAGTGCTGCGGCTTCGGCTTTAGTACCTTGATTACGGTTGAAGATCGGAATGCCGACAGAGACTCCAAAAGTAAGCGTCTTGTCGCGATCGCGAATCACTCCAACCGGCGTATCTTCAAATGCAGAGCGGCTGACAGAGTAACGAGTGAAAGCAGTGAGATCCGGTGACGCGGATGCACGCGCTAGTTTCAAACCGGCTTCGGCTGCTTCTTCATTGAGTCGTGCGAGTCGTAAGTCAGGACGGCTGCGGAGTGCGATTGCGATTGCCGCGTCTACCGATTGTGGAAATATCGGTTGTCGAACGGTGGTTAAATTTTCGCGCAGCCTGAGCGGTTCAGCGTCTGAGATTCCCGCTAAGAGCTTAAGCTTCAGCAACGCCGTGGTAAGGCGTCCTTCAACCAGCGTCCTTCGCGATCTGAGTCGATCGACCTCCGTGCGCAGCAAGTTCAATTCGAGTGGGGCTGATTCACCTTCATTGACGCGCGCCTGCACGAACCGCGTCGTTTGCAGATCGATTTGATTGAGACTCTCGGTTGTTTCCAACTCACGCGCCGCAGACAAAGCCTCTGCATACACAGTCATCACTTCCAACGTGAGTCTGCGTTCGCGATCGGCCACTTCCGCTTCCACAGCTTCGAGTTCTGCCTGCGCAAATTCGAGACGCCGCTTTCGTTTAGCGCCAAGCTCTATCGGCACTGCGATGCCCACGCTCGTTTCGCCTTCATCCGCAGAACCGGTGAAACGGCCCGTGGTCTGCTCAACTTCAAGTGTTGGATTTGGTCTTAAACCAGCCTGACGCAAGCGGCCGCGCGCCCGCTCGATTTCAATGCGCGCAGCAACGAGTTCACCATTTGAAGTCAGCGCACGGCGGACAAAATCGTCGGCTGTAAGACCCTGTCCCTTTACCACTGCTCCCGTGAGAACAAACGAAAACGTCAATATGACAGCTACGTAAAGCTGTCTCTTACAAAGCCACCTCATTGTTTTCTCCAAACGCTGCTTATCTGCAATCGTGAAATGGTGTGTCGGGGCAAGAAACACTGCTCCTGTGCACACTTGATGAGTGTTGGACCAGTGCGAAACGACACCTTCGGCGAAGGTCGACCGGTCACAACTAAGTTTTCGATTGCTTTAAGCTAAGCGTGGAGGATGGTATGGATTGTCAGAGGGTGCGGCAGGAATGAAAATGCTGGCAAGCGTGCTTCTCGATATTACCAACTCTGCATCATCAGGACTTGCGAATACAGGACTCGGCATCACGTGCGTGCAACAGCAAAAACAGTCTTCGTCTGTGTGTTGCGGATCGGAGCGCCCGTCGTCAGGAAATCCCTTTGTGTCGTGAACGGCGAATGCGTTTCCCGGTTCACCGTCATTAGTTGAAGCAAGCCAGGTACTACTGAAATTACCACCGAAAGGCTCTTCCTCGTTGCAAAGTTGCGGAAACAGCATATCAACGCCGGAGTGAAGCAGGAACAACATTGCAATCACTCGCAATAGTTGCGACTGCCGAAACTCGCGAATGTTGAGAGCCAATTTCATTATGAGAACCCGTCGGTGGGTTGTAGCACACGGGCGGGGAACAGGTCAAAACGGCGTTTCGAAAGCATGGTGTCTTAACCTGAACGCCGAAGGCGTCTGCTAATTTCAGCCC
>DATNJO010000635.1:0-4733 GCA_035603895.1 Pyrinomonadaceae bacterium | reverse complement strand
TGGCCAAAAACCGGCAAGCCGGGAGGCCAACTACGAATCTGTTGCAGTATTCGCTCGGCCACGCCGGGGGTGTCGTTGTCCATGCCAATGATGAAGGAAGTGATGGCGTAGATATTTCGTTCAGCAAGACGTTCGAGGATGCGCGTGTATTCTTCGGGCTTGTTAAATCCCTTCTTAACATCGGCCAGATTAACCGGGTCAATCGACTCCATCCCGATAAAGATGACCCTCCCTCCGGATTGGGCAATCAGGTCAACGAGCTCCTGATCGCGCAAGAGGTTGGCGCTAATCTGCGCGATCCACGGGAGCTGCGCGCCCGCCGCGATGATGTCGCGCAACAGTGATTTTGTTCGTTTGATACTGATGGCAAAGTTATCATCTACAAAAAATACTGAGATCAGGCCACCATCCCTTTTAGCACGCGCCTTTAACGTCAGCAGTTCGTCAACGATACTTTCATTGGTGCGGAAGCGGATCGAGTCGCCAAAGAATCCCGTGACGGTGCAAAACTCGCAACCATAAGGACAGCCTCGCCCTGACTCGATCGGAACAATGTGCAGCGTTTGCCAACGCGGACCAACGCGCGACAGCAACGGGCGCAGGAAACGCGGGAAGAAATTGAATTGTTCGAGGTCGAGCGACTCCCAGGGAATTGCCGGGTAAGGCTGCAAACTCGGCTTTCGCTCTTTGCCTGTATCATCAACAGGTGCATAGATCTCTTTAAGTTCACCACGGGCAGCATCTTCAACTATCGTGGCCCATGTTTCATCTGCCTCACCAAGCGCGATCGCATCAGCGTGGCGAGGCCCTCCTTCTCGACCGAGCACCTCGTCAGGGACTTCCGTAACGTGTGGACCGCCCATTACCACCTGCACGCCCGCCGCACGGATCGCATCAGCCACTCGGTAGGCTTTCTCGGCCATTCTGGTCATTGCGCCGATCCCCACGAGTTCAATCTTTTGATCCCGCACAAACCGAACGATGTCATCATCACTCATAGGACGAGCATTAGCATCAATTAGAACAGTTTCGTGCTCTGGTGGGGTGAGTGCTTGGAGTAGAAACATCCAGAGGTGCGGCATGAAGTTGCGCGCGATGCCATTGTCTGGACTATAGAGCAGGATCTTCATCTTCCAATCTCCGGTTCAGAAATTAATGCCAAGCCTTTTCATCTGCACTGAATTGCGCAAAGGGGCAAGAGGAAGAGGAAAACTCGATCCAAGTGTCAAAGCAGGCTGTTCGCTTTGCACAGCACTGTAACACATATATGTGTGCTAGCACACATAAGTTAATCAATTCATACGTGCCGTTTGGTACGCTAGCGAACATAGCGTTCGTTATGTGCTTTGGCGCACAGACTCGTCACGGCTCGAGTGTTACTTATGATCTGTTTAATGTTCAAGTTGTGTGGTCCGAAAGGATGTCAGCTTTGAAAAGCAATAGCAATGGCGGCCCGGTCGTTAACCGGTTGCTTGCTGCACTTCCGAAAAGCGAATACCAGCGTTTATTGCCCAAACTGAAGTCGGTCAATTTGGTCTTGGGCGAGGAACTGTACGAATCTGGTGACGTAATCAAGTACGTCTATTTTCCTAATGATTCCATAATCTCACTGATTTCGGAAGTTTCTGAGACATCGTGGCTTGAAGTGGGGATGGTGGGAAATGAAGGGATAGCGGGCCTTGGCGTCTTCATGGGAGTCGACTCGTCGTCAACGCGCGCTCTGGTGCAGGGCTCGGGCACGGCAATGAGAATGGGTTCGGCAGGTCTACGCAGGGAGGCAAACCGGCTTGGCGGTTTGCATCGCCTCCTGCATCGTTACTCGCACTCACTCCTGACTCAGGTCGCCCAATCATCTGTCTGCAACCGCTTTCACCTGGTTGATGCTCGACTGGCGCGATGGTTATTGATGACAAACGATCGCTTGGGAGTAGAAGAATTTCCGTTGACGCAAGAGTTCCTGGCCCACATGTTGGGTGTTCGGCGCGAGGGCGTAAGCAAAGCGGCCGGCGCGTTGCAGTTCGCTAAACTCATTCATTACAGCCGAGGAATGATTACTATTCTGAATCACCGGGGTCTCAAAGCGAAATCCTGCGAATGTTATGCGATTATTAAAGCCGAGACGGATGCATACCTGAATTGAGTTTGCACACTTCGAAATCCTCTCACAGCCTCAGCCTTCTTCTTATATGTGCCCTGTCGCACATACGGCAATTGTCGCCTGTTGTTAAGATGAGTGCTCGTTTTACTGCGCGCTCCTAGCGCCTGGAGTTATCCACAGGGGGAAGTTCTCCTAAACCACGAATGCGCGCAACGGGCACAACTGGCCTCGCAATTAAAGTTGCGCCCTTGCGCGCTTTTGTGGCATTCACACTTTAATACAAATCTCTGAGACGCCACGGCATTCTGTCAGCTTCGACGTGATAGTTTGCAGGTAAACTTATGCGCTTGATTTATCTCGCGGTAGTATTTGCGGTCTTCGTACCTTGTTCAGCATCGGGGCACAACTGAACAAATAATTTGGTACTGGTTCAGTTTGGGGTAGCCACGTTTTTAGTTCAGTCTTCAGGCTGCTGTCTTGAGCGAGCAAGCTAAAGCTTGAACTCCAAACTGAACCAGTACTAATAATTTGGCTCTATTCCGACTCGGTGACAATATGCCAGGCGGTGAGGCGTCGATTGAATTGGAGACGCTTGATCGCATGAGCGAGACCCAGGAGTTGCAATGTCCGAATGCCCCACCAGTTCAAGTCGACTTCATACCACTTCAAGCCGTGTCGCGCAGACGTGGGAAATGCGTGATGGTTGTTGTGCCATCCTTCGCCGAATGTTAGCAGTGCGACCCACCAACTGTTGCGCGAATCCTCGAGGGTGAGAAATCGCCGGCGGCCCCACAGATGTGTTGCAGAGTTGACCAGCCAGGTAGCATGAAGTCCAAGCGTAACGCGCAGAAACATTCCCCACAGCATCATTCCCCAGCCTCCAAATGCTAATAAGGCGATGAGTAATACGAATGATGGCAGGTAAAACCATTTACTTAACCAGACGTAGTACGAATTCTTAATTAAATCCGGCGCGTAGCGCTCAAGCGTGGCCTGATCGTGATCCTGTGCCGTCCCGCGAAGAACCCAACCGACGTGGGCCCACCAGCCACCATCGCGCGGCGTGTGCGGATCCCCCTGCTTGTCCGTATGCGCGTGATGAATCCGATGTGTCGTTACCCACTCAATTGGTCCGCCTTCCGCCGCAAGGGCGCCGCACGTTACAAGAAAGTATTCCACGATCCTGGGCACACGATAACCGCGGTGGGTAAGCAATCGATGATACCCCATGCCGATCCCGAGACTGCCTGCGATCCAGTAGAGAATCACGGCGCCAACGATCGCAGACCAACTCCAAAAGAAAAGCGCTGCGATCGCACCACCATGAGTTACGACAACGAGAATTCCGTTGCCCCACTTAATGCCGGTCTTGTTGATTCCCGTTGGCGCATCCCCTGTTCGTTTATACATTCGTTCTCCTTACTTTCGACCGGCTGCTATCACGCATAACTCGCGGAGCGTCGTGGTCGAAACGATCGAAACGATCGACTGGGGGATGGCATACGTGCGGATGATTTAACAGGACTTATAGCCGAAGACGGTAGGTTAAGACCGCCAGGCACTATACGCTTGATGCTTTGGCCTGTTAGTCGCTCAATCGCGCGTATCGCAGTCTCATCCGCAGGACCGACCATCGAGATCGCCTGACCGTGACTTCCTGCTCTACCAGTCCGGCCCACTCGGTGCACGTAATCTTCAGGAGCTGCCGGCACGTCGTAATTGATGACGTGTGACACCGAACTAATATCCAATCCGCGCGCCGCGATATCAGTTGCGACCAGCACACGCGCCCGCCCTTCGCTGAACGCACGTAACGCTTCTTCACGTTGTGACTGCGTACGATCAGCATGAATCCGCTTGACTCTGTGATCGCGTGCCTGAAGAACATGAGACAACCGCTCGGCTCCTCGACGTGTACGCGTAAAGATGAGCACTCGTTCAAAACGCTCGGGCTCTTTTTCAAGCAATTCCAACAAAAGAGCCGTCTTGGATTCCGCAGGTACCCGATAGGCAACCTGCTCCACCAGCGTCGCTGCGCGGCCACGAGTGCTGACCTCAACGAGCTCCGGATTCTTTGTTGTAGTACGGGCGAGTTGCTCGATGCTTGAAGACATCGTGGCTGAAAACAAGAGTGTTTGACGCTTGGCGGGCAATAGCGCAAGCACGCGGCGAATGGCCGGCAAGAACCCCATGTCCAACATGCGATCAGCTTCGTCAAGGACCAACACTTCGATCTTGGACAGTTCGACCGCGCGGCGCTCAAGTAGATCGAGCAAACGTCCGGGCGTAGCAATCAACACGGCAGCACCGCGCCGCAATTCGACAAGTTGTGTTCGTATACTTGCGCCGCCGATCGCGAGCACGCTACGGTTAGTTTTCGTGTGGTTCAGTGACTTGTAATTCTCCTGAGTTTGCAGCGCAAGCTCACGGGTTGGTGCAAGCACGAGCACACGAACGCCAGGTCGAGCATGTTCGCTCAATCTCTGAATGATCGGCAGGAGAAACGCGGCGGTCTTGCCTGTGCCCGTTTCGGCACAGCCGATCACATCGCGTCCGCTAAGAATGATGGGTATCGCCTGGCGTTGAATTGGTGTAGGCGTTTTATATCCGAGAGACTCGCAGGCGCTCACTTGTG
>DATNJO010000634.1:0-3575 GCA_035603895.1 Pyrinomonadaceae bacterium | reverse complement strand
CCACCGGTGAACAGATTCGGCGTCGGCAATCCTTCAAACGTCAACGTCGCTCCATCGGTGCCACCGCGAATCGGTTCGAGGTAAGGCTTCAGCCCCGCGCGCTTCGCGGCTTCCATCGCGTTCGCCGTCAGCTCGGGATAGTTCTTCAGTACTTCCTTCATGTTCTTGTAGTTCTCTTTGACGTCGATCGAGATCTTTACTTGCGGAAACTTTACGGCGGTTTGGGACACCATGTCGCGCAGCAGTTTCTCTTTCGCATCGAGCCCGCTGACGTCGAAATCGCGCAAAAGGATCTTCAGCGTGGAGGTTTCAACGTCGATCGTTCCCGCGTAGGGATGAACAAAGCCGACGCGCTTTTCAGTTGTTTCCGGCAGCATGTCTTTCGGAAAGCGGTCGAGATAATCGGCGATCGCATACATCGCGTTGATCATGATTCCCTTGGCAGTGCCGGGATGCGTGCTCTTGCCTTGAAACGTAACCGTCGCGGTGCGCGCGCTCCACGTCTCGTCGCTGATCTCGCCCAACACTTCACCATCGACTGTGTAAGCGACCTTCGCGCCAAAAGCTTTAATGTCAAACTTCTCGATGCCCCCGCCGACTTCTTCGTCAGGTGTGAACGCGATCGCGATCGTGCCGTGTTTGAGTTGCGGATTTTGTTTGAAAGTGTCGATCATGGTCATGATCTCTGCGATGCCCGACTTGTCGTCGGACCCGAGCAGCGTGGTGCCGTCGGCGGTGATGATGTCGTCGCCGATCAACTCTTTCAGCACGGGGTTCTTTTCCACGCTGATGATTTGAGTCGGATCTTTTGGCAGCACGATGTCGCCGCCTTGATAATTTTTGTGAATGATCGCGTTTACGTTCTCACCGGAGACCGCGGGCGACGTATCCATGTGCGCAATGAAACCGACGACCGGAACTTTGGAATTGTCCGGCAGGTTGCCGAGCACCGTGGCGTAGACGATACCAAACTCACTGACGCGCACATTCTGCGCGCCCAACGCGGTCAACTCCTTTGCTAACAGGTTAGCGAGATTGAGTTGTTTGCGCGTGCTCGGCGGGGTGGGTTGATCTTCCGCCGATTGCGTGTCGATCTTCACATAGCGAAGAAAACGATCCATCGCCGATTCGGTCGGCGGTTTGAGCGCCGTCTGTGCGTGAATCGCCACGGCAAACACGAAGCAGAAAAGGATAGCGGAAAGTAATTTCATTAAGCGTAAGTACCTTTCGACTAACAGTCTGTGGGAGGAGATTACACAGATTTCTGATTCAAATCTTCTAACACCCGTTGCAATTCGTCTCTCTTCGCGGCCAGCATTTCCTCGTCCGCGTCCGCGGGGACGTAAATTGGAGGGGCGACGTAGACGCGCGCGCGGGTGAATGGTTTCGGGATTTGGAACAGGTCCCAACTCGGCAGCGTCCAGTAGCGCTCCAGGGCCATCGTCACCGGCACGATCGGATGTCCCGTCTTTTTTGCCAGCAACACCGCGCCCATCTTCGCGACATAACGCGGACCCTTGGGGCCGTCGATCGTGAACGCTGTCGTGCAGCCCGCTCGCATCAGCCGCGCCATCTCAATAACCGCGCCCACACCGCCGCGCGTGCTTGAACCACGCACCGTTCCATAACCAAACCGTTGAATAAACCGCGCGATGTACTCGCCATCGAAACTACGCGACGTTATCACCACGATGCGTCGTTTGCGCCACCAGTAAGTCGTTAAAAAAATGCGGTCGTGCCAAAAGACGTAAATCGGTAGCCCGCCGTCCGCTTCCGCCTTTTCGTGATTTTCCCAACCGATCACTTCGAAACGTGCAGTGAGACCGATGAGATTAATCAACAAGTAAAAAGCTAAGTCCGCAGCGCGGATCATCAATCGGTCTTTGAACGAATACTCAGACAGATCCGCGAACTCGTAAGCGCGATTGACGCGCTTCTCGATCGACACGGTCGCCTTGAGTTCCTGTTCCATCACTCTCACTGAACTTCAATAAATCGCGGGCTCACCTTTCGGCCGCGTCTTCCAACGTTTGTGAATCCAGAGCCACTGTCCGGGATAACGCCGGATCTCGTTCTCGATGTGTTGGGAGAGCTTTGTCGTCAACCGGCGCACGTCTTCATCTTCGTCGCCGGTGGGTTCGATGGAAACCGGTGGTCCAATGAGCAACAGATACTTCTTCTTTTCTTCACTCCAGGGGGCGAATATCGGAATGATAGGCGATTGGGTCCTGAGCGCAAGCTTGGCCATGGTGAAATTGGTCGCTGCCGGAACGCCAAAGAAGTCGACGAAGATCGCTTCCGCGTCGAGTGCGTTCAGGTCGGGCAGCAGTCCGAGGACGCCTTTGGAGCGCAGCAGCTTGACCATCGAGCGCCCGGCGGAGAGTTTGTCGATGGTTTTGTTGCCAAACCTCATGCGCACTCGATCGACGAGATCCTCGATCCGTGGATTGTCGATCCGGCGGACGATGAAACTAAACTGGTGTCCAAACAGTGCGGGGCCGAAGCTCGTCAGTTCCCACGCGCCGAGATGCGCGGTGAAGAGAATCAGGCCGCTGTTCATGTGCGCCTTCGCGGCTTCGAGGTTTTCCAGGCCGTGCGGTTCGGTCAGGTTCTGCAACTCTGCCAGCGAGCGGGTCGAAAACTGGCTGAAAAAACCCAGTTGCCGGCCGAGATTAGCGAAACATTCGCGTAGTAGCTCGTCTCTTTCCTGGTCGGTCTTCTCAGGAAAAGCCAAACGGAGATTAATCATTCCGGTTTTTCTGAGATTCCCCGCGAGCAGGTAAGCGAGCTTACCCATCGTCCGCCCTATCGCCATTGCGGCGGGCGCGGGCAAATAGCCGAGAGTTGAGAGGACGGACTTAGCCGCCGCGTATTCCAGAAAGGTTTGTAGCTTTCCCTGTTTCGCCATGGGGGCAGGCGGAAGTTTAGCAAGAGAACACGCATCACTGTTATCCGCCCGTGGGTTTCTGATATATTTCGCGAACGCGAGGCGACAGGTTTTCGTACAGTCAATCAGTTGAGCGCCTCGCGAGCGGCAGGATCTCCTCCTCAACATTTCTGAGAGATTGGAGTTGGATGGAAAAACGCCGGATTCTCATCGTGGATGACAACGATGAGTTGCGCCTTCTACTCGAAAAAGTTCTCGGGCAGCTCGGCCACGAAGTGGTCGTCACCGGCGAACGGAAGAAGGCATTGCGCCGCGACGACCTCGACAGCTTCGATCTCATCATCAGCGATTTGTCGGAAGCCGAAGTAAACGGCCAGCCTATCAGCGAACTCCATCGCAAACATCTCGTCACTCCGCTCACCAAAAACGGTACGACTCCCGAGATAATCAAAGCGTTCAAAATGGGCGCCGCGAATTATCTGCGGTCGCCTTACAACCAGGAAGAAATGCGCGAGATCGTTGAAAAGACGCTGGCTTACAAACTGCGTTACGTTGACGATGCGAAAGTTCTTTCTTACGTCCACGAAAAGATCGAGTTTGAACTACCGAGCGATCTGGCGTTGATGAACGGCGTGCTCGAGTATTTGCAGGAACGCGTCGCGAAGTTGGGTCTGATTAAACCAGAGCG
>DATNJO010000633.1:0-4912 GCA_035603895.1 Pyrinomonadaceae bacterium | reverse complement strand
TCGTCGCATCAGTATCCGTGGTATCCCGGAACGGGAACGCGCGGCGAGAAGGGAACCAGTCGTGGCTTGGGTTACACGATGAACCTGCCTTTGCGCGCAGCCACGCCGGCGATGGAACAGAAGCGAGCGTTTGAAGCAGCGCTTGAAGAGATGTCGGCGAGTTTCAGTCCTGACTTAATCATCATCTCAGCAGGTTTCGATTCGCATCTCGGCGATCCTCTCGGGCAGTTGTTGCTCACGGATGAAGACTTCGTGGACATGACGCGCGCGGTGAAGCAATGGGCGGCGAGTAGTTGTCAGGGACGTCTCGTTTCCTGTCTCGAGGGTGGATACAATTTAGAAACGTTGGGTGAAACTGTGCGAGCGCATGTTGAGGAGTTAGGGAGATAGGCCATCCACAGATTACACAGACTTTGCTTGGCAGGAATCTGTGTAATCTGTGGATAACAAGTAATGTCTGACAAGCAAGCTGAAAAACTACCAAAGAGAGTCTTCTTGATCGACTCGATGTCGCACATCTTTCGTGCGTTCTTCGCGCCGATGCAGAATCGCGCCGCGCCGCTCGCGACCGCGTCAGGTCAGGTAACGCAGGCGGTCTACATCTTTACGAACATGTTGCTCAAGCTCCTGCGCGAAGAGCAGCCTGACTACATCGCGTGCGTGTTTGAATCGCGCGAGAAGACGTTTCGGCACGAGACGTTTGCCGACTACAAGAAGAACCGGCTCGAAATGCCCGAAGATCTCTCGAGCCAGATGCCTTACATCTTTCAGGTCTGCGACGTGCTCAACATCGAGGTGATTAATTCACCGGGTTACGAAGCCGACGACGTGATCGGAGCACTCGCGATCAAAGCCGAGGCCGAAGGTCTGCAAGCCGTGATCGTGTCGAACGACAAAGACATGTGCCAGCTCGTGCACGATCCGCTGATTGTTTGCATGCGGCAAAATTCGCAGGTCGTGAAGCGCAAGGAAGCAGTGCCGCCGGTTGAATGGTGCGATGAAGCGTGGGTCGAGAAGAAGTTTGGTGTTACGGCAGACAAGCTCGTCGATTTGCTCGGCTTAATGGGTGATTCGATCGACAACATTCCCGGCGCTCCCGGAATCGGTTCGAAAGGCGCAGTGCAGATCATTCAGCAGTTTGGTTCGATCGAGAACGCGCTGGCGAACTGGGAATCAGTGAAGCACAAGACGTATCGCGAGTCGTTGCGCGACAACGCGGATCTGATCAGGCAATCGCGTGAACTGGCGCGCATTCGCACGGATCTGGAAGTTCCGCTCGAGCTCGACAAGATCAGGACTCGTCCGCCGGATCGCACCGCGGCGTATGAACTGTTTCATGAGTTGGAATTTACGTTACTGCAGAAAGAATATGCGGACGCGGCAGTGCAGCGTCCCGCGACCACGGAAGCGGAACGAAACTATCGTGTCGTCCAAACAAAAAACGATCTGAACAATCTGGTGCGCACTTTGTTTGAAGGGGAACACGTCGGCGTCGCTGTTGCTGATTCAACACCGGCTGGAACGGGCGAACAGGAGTGTTTCACCGAACTGGACGCCACGCGTGGGATCGCTTTTTCAACCAGTGCGGGCGTCGCGGCTTATGTAGATCTGGAAAAGTTTGAAGGCGGACCCGATCAGGCGATCGCGTCGTTGCGTGAAGTGCTGTCGAATGGTTTGGTGGAAAAGTCGATTCACGACGTGAAGCGCGCGGTGGGTTTGCTGGATCGTTTCGACATCACGCTCGAAGGCGTGAAGGACGATACGTTCCTCGCGGCTTACTTACTCGATCCGGCGCGCAGCAAGTATGAACTTGCCGATCTTGCGCGCGAAGCAATCGGCATCGAGAACGGTCACACGCCGCCCGCTAACTGGTCCGAAAATGCGTGGCAAACCGTCACTGCGGCAGACTTAACTGCGCAAACCGCGCGCGTATTGCGCGAACGCATACTCGAAAAGAAACTCGAAACGATCTACTCGGAGATCGAGCTGCCATTGGCGCCGCTTTTGTATCGCATGGAGCGGGCAGGGCTAAAAGTCGACACGAAGGTGCTTACAGATCTTTCGAACTACATCGGTCAGGAGCTACACAAACTCACCGTCAAGATCTACGAACACGCCGGACGCGAATTCAACATCGGTTCGCCGAAGCAAGTCGGTGAAGTGCTGGGGGACTTGAACATCGATCTCGGGCGCAAAACATCGACCGGGCGCGTCTCAACCAGTAAAGCGGTGCTCGAAGAACTGGCGCAACAGTACGAGTTGCCGCGGCTGATCATCGAGTATCGCGAACTTGATAAGCTCAAGAGCGTTTACACCGATGCCTTGCCGCACCAGATCGCGACTGATGGCCGCATTCACTGTCAGTTGAATCAAACCGTGGCGGCGACCGGGCGTTTATCGTCGAGCGACCCCAACCTGCAAAACATTCCGATTCGCACCGAGATGGGCCGGCGCATCCGCCGCGCCTTCATTGCCGAAAAGGGAAACAAGATCGTCTCCGCTGACTACTCACAACTCGAATTGCGTCTCCTGGCCCACATCACACAGGACCCGGTGATGCTCGAAGCGTTTCAGAAAGGCGAAGACATTCACGCGCGCACCGCACGGCTCGTCTTCGGCGCGCGCACCGATGAAGAACTTCGCGAAGCACGACGTTTCGCAAAGATAGTAAACTTCGCCATCGCTTATGCGATCGAGCCGTGGGGATTATCGCAGCGCGTCGGCATCACGCGGCAGGAAGCGAAGAAGGTCATTGAGGATTACTACAACACGTACAAAGGCGTGCGCCGTTACATGGAGGAAGTGCCGGTGCGTGCGCGTGAGCATGGTTACGTGAGATCGATCTATGGCCGCATTCGTCCGCTTGCCGGCATTACCGATCGCAACGCAAACATCCGCAAAGCGGCGGAACGCGAAGCTATAAACATGCCGATCCAGGGCACCGCGAGCGACATCGTGAAGATCGCGATGCTGCACGTCGATGAAGAGTTCAAGCGTGCGGGACTGCAAGCGCGCATGCTGATGCAGGTGCATGATGAGTTGCTGGTTGAAGTGCCCGATGCGGAAGTGGGGAAGGTAACGGAGATACTCAAACACGAGATGGAGTCGGCAGTTTCGCTCGACGTGCCGCTGATAGCTGATGTGGGCGTCGGTGAAAATTGGATGGACGCGAAGCCCTGACCTCGATGCAACCCGCTGAAAAGAAACCAGAGGTCGTTTACCGCCGTCGCGCGGCGGATCGGTACACGCCGCCGGCAGAGGCTGCGGTCGTCGTCGATTTGGCGAGGCGTGCCCTGCTGCGCGCGCTTACGCCTTTGATCATCGGCTTTCTGCTCCTGCTCGGTCTGGTTGTTGCGCTCGGGTTGCGTAGCGCGAACAAGATGGAAGAGGTTGGCACCACAGCCAGCGAACGTGCATTCGACTATTCAACTCGCCTTAGACTGCTTCTGGACCTGCGACTAAAAGCCGCGACGCTGGACAACGAAGAACGCATTCGACACACCCTCGTTTCCTCCGGAGAACTTGTGCCGCCGTTCGACTTCAGGGTGACGAATGCGCGGGAACAACTTGAGCAGTCGATTAAGCTCCTGGATCGCAATCCCGTGTTTATGGATCCTCAATGGTCCACGCTGCGTAAGGATCTCGACACCTTCGTCCAGATTAGCCGAGACTCCAAGGTCTACAGTCTGGAGGGGCGCAAGAAATGGGAGGAAGTCGACACCCAGATTGGCGCGCTTTTCGATCAGTTGTACAGCTTGTACAACTCCGTCAATGAGCAAACGCGCGATTCGCAAAGACAGGCCCGGCGGTCGATACTGAGGTGGACGCTACTCGCGCTCGGTTTCGGCGCACTGGTTGCCATCGGCTCGATCTGGCAGGTGCAGCGTCACTTCTGGCAGATGCGTAGCAGCATGTTGGAAGCGCGCCGCGAGCGCATCTTCACTACTCAACTACTCGAAGGCATGGTCAGCGCTGTCGCCGCGATCGATGAAGAAGATCGGATTCGCAGCGCCAACGCCGCTTTCTTCCGTATCTTCCCGGGCGCGAGCATCGGCGCCTCTGTGCTCGAACGGTTCGCGCCCGACGACGCGATGAAACTGCTCGAAACGGTCACCGCGATTCGCGTCACCAAAGCCACCTACCACGGCCGTTTCGTCGCGCACGTCGAAGAAGAAGACAAATCTTTCGACGTTTATTCATCACCGCTCGCAATCGACGGCAATCGCGGCCAGATCGTGACCCTGGTCGACGCCACTGAAGCAGCCGAAGCCGAACGCACGCTGCGCCGCGGCGAATCGCTCGCTGCCGTCGGTCAAGCAACGACGCAAGTGGCCCACGAGATTCGCAATCCGCTCGGCAGTATTCGTCTCGGTGTTTCGATGTTGCGCGATAGCGTGAACGATCAGGAAGCGCTGAACACGATCGAGCTCGTCGAACGCGGCATCAAGCACCTGAACAAACTGGTCGTCGACGTGACACAGTTTTCACGGCAGAAAGCGCTGGAGCGTTCCGCGGTCGATCTGCACGAGTCGCTCGAACTCAGCATCGATCTCGTCAGCGACAAGATTGCGGAGAGGAATGCGAACGTCGAGAAGCAGTATGCGCGCCGGGCGATTATCGGCCAGTGGGACCCACATCAGTTGCGTCAGGTGTTTGTGAACGTCATCGCCAACGCGATCGACGCGAGCGACGAGAATGCGTCCGTGCGGATCACGACGGAGTTGTTGAATGTCGCTGGCGATGGCAACGGACAGCCGCGAAAACCGTACGCGCGGATCAAGATTGCCGACGAAGGCAGAGGCATGGACAAGACGACGCGCGATCGAATTTTCGAACCGTTTTATTCAACGAAGAAGCGTGGCACGGGTCTGGGGCTGGCGATTGTGAAACAGATCGTTGAGCAGCATGGTGG
>DATNJO010000632.1:0-3712 GCA_035603895.1 Pyrinomonadaceae bacterium | reverse complement strand
TGGGTCCTCGTCAGTGGTACTGCTCTCCAGCTCGAAGCGAAGTTGCTGGATCGACTTTGCCTCCACGATGAGGTTGCACTCAAGAGCCTGCTGCGATCTTACCGATCGATGATTACGCAGGTCTCTCAACGTTGTGTGTGTAACACCAGGCACACAGTAATGGATCGCCTCTGTTGCTGGTTGTTGATGCTTCACGATCGCATAGGCGGCGAGAACTTGCGACTCACACAGGAAATGATCGCCAGCCGGCTTGGCGCTCGCCGAGCAGGCATTACAGTCGCTGCGGGTACCTTGCAGGCCATGCACGGGATTGAGTATCGGCGTGGACAACTCCACATCACGGACCGCAAGGTGCTGGAGGGTGTGGTTTGCGAGTGCTACGAAATTATGAGCGGCGAGTTCAGATTTACTCCCCCCCGACGTCGTCATCATTCCCGCCCGTATCCGTAAACGATTCCGGCCGGTCACTGTAAATAAATAGCCGGTCTATGTTAGCGCCGCTCTGGTCGAGGATCGGGACGATCGTATGGACGAAAGGAGAGTTGCCGTCCACACCCGGGATAATGGCATCAATCGGTGGCGTTCGAACACTTTGCCTTTCACGTACGGCCTTTCTGAGTAGCTTGTGGAACTGGTGCAAGTCACTTCCGGATAAAACTTCGCTGACGGGAAGGCCCTCCGGTTTGCGGTCTCCGAGCAGTTCCTGGTAACTGGGACTAAGCGTCTGAATAGTCAAATCCTCGCCCCGAAGGACCATGACGTAATGCGGAAAGCGTTCCAGCAAGTGTGAGAGTTGTAGTTGGTCCATGCGAAACTGCTTCATTAATTCCTGTAGCTCGAGGGTGCGCGCGGTCAGCTCGTCGTTGGTGGTTTGCAACTCTTCGTTGGTCGCTTGAAGCTCTTCGTTATTGGTCTCAAGCTCTTCGTTAGTTGCTTGTAACTCCTCGTTTGTCGCTTCAAATTCTTCGTTCGTCGCCTGCAACTCTTCCTGTGTGAGCATCAACTCTTCGTTGGCGGCTTGCAGCTCTTCATTGGCGTCCTGCAACTCCTTATTCATCGAGCTGAAACGCTTGTTGGTAGCGCTCAGTTCGGCCACGAGTTCGGACTGCTCACGCTGTACTTCTTCAAGGCGGCGTTGTCCTTGCACCTGTTCGGTGATATCGAGAGCTGTCAGTACTGCGAGTTCGGGCGCACCTTGCTCAACCTGCATGACCGTTATTGTGAAAGTTACGAAACGGCCGGTGCCTTCGATGGCCTCAACAAGCTCGAGCTCGCCAATGGTGATCGTCGCCCGTTCATGAAACGCTGTATCGATTGCTCGCCGCACTTCCTGATAAGGCAATCCTCTGACGGTATGAAGAAAATCCTGATCGTAAGCGATATCGTGGATTCCGAGCAGCCTCCGGGCCTGGGCATTAATCGTCATGATGCGATACAGACGATCGATGATCACAACGGCCACGTTCGTATAGCGAAGTATCGTCTCGTTAAGGCGGCGAAGTTGCGTGATTTCGAGTTCTGCTTGAGTCATATCGAGTGGACCTTGCATTTTGGACGCGACAACCGACCGCCGCCGAAGTTCGCGTGCCGCAGCAGTTGCGTGCCTTGTCAGAGCCAATGGATCTCGAAGTGGAACGGCACCTGGTCCACCCAGACAACGATAGATCTTCCACTTCTTATTTACTAATTCGAAGCTGGCTTTCGTAGGTCGGGTAGTTTCAGCTTTACCGAGAAACAGATAACCGTGTGATTGATGTAACGAGTAAGCAAAGAGGTCGAGCACGAGCTGTTGCATTTCGGGTTTTAGATAGATGAGCAGATTCCGGCAGGCAACCAGATTGATGCGCGGGAAGGGCACCCCGCGGCTGATATCCTGCTGGCCAAAAATTGCTACCTGGCGAAGAGCCTTCACAATTCGATAGCCATGGTCTAGCCGTTCAAATAACGGTCTCGATAATCGTCGGGCAGATCATTGAGAACGTTGGCCGGATAAAGACCACGGCGGGCGAAATTGATGGCCTCCGCTGCCAGATCGGTGGCAAAGATTTTGATGCTCCACTCGGAAAATTCGGCTCCGAGATGATCTGCCAAAAGTAGCGCCAACGAGTAGGCTTCCTCACCAGTAGCGCACCCGGCTGACCATAGTCGCAAGGTCCGGCCATTCGCTCGGCCCCGTTCAACCAGTTCGGGAATGATGGTCAACTTGATAAATTCAAACGCTTCCGGATCGCGAAAGAAGCCGGTCACCCTTATCAGAAAGGCTTGTACCAGTTCTTTTACTTCGTCAGGATGGATGCGGATATAGTTGAGGTAGTCGCGAATAGTTACATTGCGGGTGACGGCCATTCGTCGACCAATGCGTCGCAGGATCGTCGAAGACTTGTAGTTTCGGAAATCGATATTTGTCTCAGCGGTTACGTGAGTCAGTAAGTCGCGCAGTGGGTCATCGTCAGTTTTTTCTGAGACCGGCAGGTCGACGCCTCGCAGAAGGTCGAAGAGCAATGGTCCGATCAGCTCCATTTCCACAACGTGATCGACTGCCGTCGGGGGCAGCGAAAGAGGCATCGAGGGATAAGCTGCGGTCCGCGGGTTCTGGATAATCACCACGCCGCCTGCGTTCTTCACCTCCACCGCTCCCGCGGCGCCGTCGGATCCGGCACCAGTCAGGATCACGGCAATCAGATGTTCGCCATAAGACGCGGCCGCGCTCGACAACAGCAGATCGACTGAAGGTATCGGCCTGTTGTCATGGTCGCCTTCGAGAAGGACGTGGCCATCGTCGATCTTTACGTGCCGGTTGGCGGGGACGACGTAGATCGTTCCCCTCTCCAGCGGCGTCGGAGAATGCTCGCCCACGACTACGATCGGAAGATGACTGCGTCGCTCGAGAATCGATTCGAGATGACTTGGACGCTGCGGATCGAGATGTTGCGCTAACACGATTGGCGCGGGAAAGTTCTCGTTGAGTGTGCTGACCAGCGTGGATAGCGCGCCCACACCGCCGGCAGAGGAACCAACTACCACAAGATCGCTGACATTTTCCGGGTTGTCACTAGGCATAATTCATCAATCAGGAGGTCGGAGTTGAATTGTAGTACTTTTCACGAAAATCGTATCTCGTCGGGGTTATCAATGACGAGCTCAGCTACGTGACGCTTTTCATCTCCGAGTAACAGTTGACGCAGTATACCGCTATTTCTTTCCGCCTCTTCCGCGCGCCGACCTCCTTCTTCTGCCGCAGGCTGCTGTACGAGCGGTCCCCTCGATCGGATCTTGCACAATCGTGATGCCGCCACATTGCTTAATGGCGCGCATGCCTACAGTGCCATCGTCTCTCGCGCCTGTCAGTACGACTCCGATCACTCTCGAACCAGCCCAGCGCGCCGCAGAACGGAACAGCGTGTCGATCGACGGACGGTGGAAGTTCTCTTTCGGGCCGTGCACGAGTTTTATTTGTGACTCTGCAATCAGCAGATGTTGATCGGGTATGTGAAGCACGTAGTCGCCACGCCGGATCAATTACCAGTAGTTTGACATTTTTTGGTGTCTGTTTAGCAATAACTATTCTTTTTGGTACGATACCGCACATTGCCAGAGCCCCCGGAATCCACTATACTCTCTGCGTTGAATACCCCTTTCCTCCTGTGGGTATAGTTGGCGCGGCGGACGGCTAAACCGCCGCGCTTTTTTCTTTCCCATTTCTTCCTCTACA